>JAEYYQ010000543.1 GCA_023428365.1 Pseudomonadota bacterium
ATCCATACCGAAAGTTCCCGCAAGTACGATCTGAATCGGCTCGGCGCTATGGTGGCCGACTGCGGCTGGGAGGTGGGTAAGATCTGGACGGACGGCCAACGGTTGGTTGCTGTTGCAGCATTTAACGCGAAGCGTTGACGCGCCATCAGCCTGTCAGGTGTGAGATGAGCTCCGCCGTGCGCGCCTCACGTTGCCGCCACGGAAGTCGGCAAGTCCGGGGGGCGGATTGCCGACTTCCAGGAGCAGAGAACAGTTCTGTTACGCGATGAGAGACCTGGCAGCCACTCACAGAACAGCGAGTTCCGACTTGTCGACATGACATGGGGGCATGTCGACCGACACTCGCCATTTGCAAACTTGCTGTGCAGTCGTGAACTCGGAGGGTTTGGTGCACGCTGCGCAGCTCGTTCGCAGATCCACGAATAGCAGGAATCACGAATAAAGATAGATTATAATCTACATTATGTAGGAATTGATGCGCGAGTGTTGTATTTGTGCGGCGGCTATTTGATCTCCACGGCGGGGCCGTGCCCGGTTACGACCCAGGTCATGGGAATATCGTGTGACTGGGGATGAATGGTGCGAAGGGCACCAATTGGGTGGCCAACGCCAATCGCGAGCGGCCGTCGGTTCAGCGAAGCAAGTGTCCGGTCGAAGAACCCGCCGCCGTATCCGAGGCGATAGTTGTCAGCGTCGAAGCCGACCAGCGGTGCGATCACGACTGTCGGTTCAACGATGGCGCCGTCCACGGGGAACGGAATATTCCAAACACCGCGCTCCATTCGTGCGCCCGGCTGCCATTCACGGAAGACCAGCGGCTGACCTTTCGCGACGACGATGGGTAGCGCAATCCGAATGCCTTTTTCGCACGCGGCTGCCATCCATGGATGCAGATTGGGTTCTCCGCGAAATGGCCAGTACAGGCTGACGATCGTGTCGGCAGCAACTGGGATGAGTGCATCGAGATCGCGGGCCACCAGCGCAGCGTGTTCTTTGCGTTCAGCAACGGATAGCGCCAGCCGCGCTGCGATGAGCCGCTCGCGTTCGGCTTTGCGCCACCGCATGACCTCTGCGGCGTTCTGTGGCTCGCGGTTTTCGTCTTCCACGTTTCACCTCGGCGTCTGGACTGGGTGGCTCCCAAGGCGCTCGCCTTTTTGCAGGATCAGCCCCCGGCTGGTGGCCACGCCGAATTCCAGAGATTGGGCAATACGCTCGGCGCGGTCAATGAAGAGCTGTGCCGGAGCCCCGGGACAGACCTCGTTAGCCGTCTGCCGGAACAACTCCAGCCACCGATCGAAATGCGCGCCTGAAATATCCGGTAACTGAGCGTGCGCCTTCATGGGCGTGCCCTTGTAGCGGCCGGTCATCAGCGTCACCGATGACCAGAACTGGCACAGCTTGTCGAGGTGCTCGTCCCAGTTATCGATTGCTGCGTTGAAAATCGGCCCGAGCATCGGATCCAGGCGCACGTTTCCATAGAAGCGATGCACGAGAGTCCGAATCATGGGCTCCGTGACGCCAGCCTGGGCACCGGGAGCGATAGGGAAAGGATCACGGGACATCAATGGCTTTGCGTGTGACCTTGAGGCGAATTCAGATAATCCTCAAGCGCGCCGGATACGCCGAGAATGCTGCCTCGAGGTCATTCACTGCACCGCCGCACATGAAAATGCTTCACGCATTGTAGGCGGATATGCCAATCCGCCGTTTGTCGCAGATCAAAATGCTGGGTGAGTTGCGAGGCTTTCGTCGCGTTCAAAAGCGGACCGTGCCAGAGGTAATCGTTGAGCTTCCCTCCCAGCGATTCTTTGCGTGATATTCTTCGTAGTGGCGCAGATTGAGAGTGATGGGGGTTTGGCCGACGAGCGTCGTGTAGCTCAGGCCCGCGCCGATGGCATCGACCTCTCCCTTGAAGGGCCCGACGCGACCACCCTTGTCGCCTGTCAGCTGCCGGTAGTCATAGCCCACCACGCCGATCACGAGGCCCTGGGAGATCTCGTAGCCAATTGCCCACTCGAAGTGGAATTCGTTGCCGCTGTCGTAGTCGGTTTCGTCGTTCTCGAAGTTGAACGTAAAGCCCAGCGATCCATTGAACTGAAGCTTGGTGGCTTTATTGGCCCAGGTAAATGCTGCGCCGATGTCAATGCTGGGGCGGTTGAGGCCGATAATGGGGAAGAAACCCGGCTCATACCGTCCGGTCGGAGCAACCCCCTGCAGATAAATCAGGTAAGATAACTCGCCCGACGTCCAGCCGAGTTGAGCCCGGCCTATGATATCTCCGAACCCCCAGCCGTCGGTCTGTTGCGATATTGTGCCGAGGCCAGAGGTAACAGTTGCGTCGATGTCGACGTGGCCGGCTGGAATCGTGATCGCAAATCCGAGATGGCCACCGAGAAATTCGCGTTGCGGGACGTGCAATAAATTGAACGCCGAGGCAAAGGCCTTCACCTTTGCGCCAGCATCGATGACGACGCCGCCGAAGTCGATATCGGCTCCGATCTTTGCGGAATAGTAGCTCGATACGAAGGTTACATAAGTGCCTGCAGGAGGAGTCATACCGGCGCCAAAGGCAGCGCTCCCGAGACCATATGTGGAAAAGGCGTATTCGGTAGCATCCACTTTCGTGGAGACTGCGGTTGCGAAACACGCCGCTGAAACGAAACCGATGGCGAGCCGACGACTTCCAGACTTCACCATCACGATTCCCATCCGGTTCGAGATTTCCTAGGGAATCTAAGTGATTCGCTACACATGAATGGTGCGCGATTGCCACGCTTGCCGCTGCACGTCATCCGGAAGTCGCAGTGCGCCCGCGATCACGGTCGGTGAGAAAGCGTCCGATCTAATCCTCGCGTCTTGAGATCGCCTTCCACTTCGGCTGAAATCCGGTGAACGGTAGCCAAAAGCGGAGACGGCAATGCCGCGAAGACGGGACACGCATTATCACAAAGACGGCAGCGTGCGTGCCAAAGGATGGCGGCACGACGGAGAGCTTGACGGCTACTGGGAGTGGTTTCGCAAGGATGGGACAAAGATGCGCTCGGGCCATTTTGACAATGGCAAGCGCTGTGGGGAATGGACCACGTATGATGCCAAGGGCAGTGTTTACAAGGTGACACACATCCAGGTGAGCTAGTCTGGCGAGCGCTTCTCAGATGCACCAATCAAAGTCTACAAATTGTCAGCCCTTCAATAATTCGGCCGTGATCCGCATCTCGATATACCGGCCCCATCCAGTCAGGATGCTACCCAGTGCGAACAACGAGATAAGGACAATTTCAAGATAGCCTTCGACATTCTGCTTCTCATGCAGGATATCGGCGATGTCAGCATCAGAGAATTTGTAATGTTTGATGATCCGGTCGCGTTGAGCCTCGGTGGCCGTTACCGTTTCGGCGGGTGCATTCATCAGCTTTAGTAATGAAAGCTGATTTTCATACGAAGTACGCAACTGGATTTGCGCCGACTGCTGAATGCTGAACGACGCCAGCCGCCACTCGATGTCGCGCTTCAGGGGTTCGAGATAGAACAGCTGCATTGCGGTTGAAGCGAGCAGCAGGCAAATGCCGAAAAGTTCGCCGAACTGGTGTGCTTTCATATGCGCCCCACGCAACGTCCCGGCGTGTCAGCCAGGCCCTCCACAGCCGACGTGGATAGCACGCAGGACCCTATCTGCGAGGACGAACGTAGATCCGTTACACAAGTTGAACGACGAGAAAGGCCGCGACGACACGTCATGCCTAATTTTGCTCGAATCAGTGGCGATTGTGCGCCCAGAGATCATCGTTTCACTGGTTCCGGGAGAACGCGCATGTCAATTCCTGCCTTCATTCGCACGGCGTTTGTCGCCTTGATTGCCCTGGTTGGTGTCGGCATGTCGTCCGCCCAGGCCGATAGCGGCTATGTCAATCTGACGGTCTACAAGGGCGGTTGGATCATCGGCGGTTCGGGCGGTCACGGCGCGCTGACCTTCCGTGGCAGGACTTATCCGTTGTCAGTCGGCGGAATTGACTACGGCCTCGTGTTTGGCGGCTCGAAGACCGTGATGGAGGGCCGCGTTCGCAATATCCGGCGCCCGTCGGACGTCGCTGGCGTGTATGCCGCCGCCGGTGCAGGGTTGGCCGTTGGCCGAGGTGCGCGGGCGATCATTCTGAAGAACCAGAAAGGCGCGATCCTCGAGCTGTCCGGCCGGCAGATCGGTCTGCTCGCGAACGTGGATCTCAGCGGTCTCGCGATTACGCTGAAGTAAGCGCGCTAGCACACATTCTGAAGACTATGATGCCGGGGCTTGTTCCCGGCATTTTCTTTGGCGGTGAGGTTACGCCTTCTTCGTCAGTTCATCCCGCTCTGCAAGCAGCCTCTGCAACTCGGCTTCCTGATCGGCGATGCGGTCAGCGGATCGGCCCTCGTCGGCGGCTCCCGAATAGGCCGCGGCCTGCTCGGTCAACTGACGGAGATTGTCGCGGACGATGGCGATGCGATCATCGATTTCGGCAAGGGCCTGAGCTTTGTCATTCATCATGGTGAGGCGGTGTCCTTTGGCTTGCGCGCCGTCAGTCCGATGACCGCCGACATGCCTGAATGCGATGCCCCTTCGTGGAGTTCCAACTCCTCCTCCACGATAGCGACATTATCGAAGTCGCCAAAGGCGCTTTCAAGCATCTCGCGCGTGTAGAGTTGATCGACCTGCTTCGGTCCGCCCGTACCATAGTCGAGCTGCTTGGGCGTATAGCCCTGGACGATAAGCAGCCCACCCGGTTTCAGGGCGTGCCGCATGCCAACCCATTTGCGCGCTCGATCGGTGGGCGGGCTGAACTGCGTGAAGATCTCGACGACCACGTCGAAACTGCTTTCGGGATAGGCCCAAGCGTGAACGTCAGCTTCAACGAAAGTGACGTCGACGTTGGTCTCGGCGGCCAATGTGCGCGCCTTGGCCTGCGCCGCCGGTGAGAAGTCGAGCGACAGCACGTCCAGGCCCTGTCGTGCGAGCCACACGCCATTGCGGCCCTCGCCATCCGCGACCGCCAATACCTTGCCGGCTTTGGGCAGCAGCGGCAGGCAGCGAACGAGAAATTCGTTGGGCTCTTTGCCGAACGCGTACTCCGATGTGGAATACCGCTCCTGCCAGCGCTTGTATTCCTCTGGATTGGTCATTGTTCACGCCTAGAACCAAGAACATCCCCACCGTCATGCCGGCGCAGGCCGGCACCTACGCAAGTTTCAGCATGTGCAACGTTGGCAGTCTATCACTACCGGAGCTTCTGCTGCGGCTGACGTGGGTCCCGACCTTCGTCGGGATGACGGCCTTCGTGAGGATGGTGCCTCCATCAAAAATGATCGCGCACTAAATGCGGGAACCGCGATTGTACGCCTGCACAAGCTCATTGTAGTCCCGCAACAGCCGCGCTGGCGAGCCCTCGACCATCCAGGCGCCGCCGCCGCTCATCATCATCTTGTCACCCGAGCTGTAGGGGACCTTGTCGCGGATACGGCGCATCAGCTGCTTCGACGTGGTCAGGTACGACTTGGCGCTGCTGATGAAGAACGAGCCGATTTTCTGGTCGGCCTCGCCGGAGATCTGCTCGGTTGCCTTGACGGTGCTTTCGTATTCGTTGAGCGTCTTCGTGATCTCGCTGACATCCGGTTTGGATGTATCCATCGTGCGCATCACGTTCTTGGCCTGGATCATCAGCAATTCGATATGATACTGCGCCTTGCGGCCTTCCTTCTGTTCGATCGCGGCGAGCTTTTCGAGGGCGAGCTTGTCGCGAATGGTCTCGACGCCACTGCTCAGCGCTTTGTCGGCTTTGGCGAACGCATCCCAGGCGGCCACGAGACGCGGATGCAGCGCCTTGCCCTTGGCCATCTTGTCGTCCTTGTAGTCCTCCTGGGTGTAGTAATCGTCGGCTTCTTTCAGCAACGGTTCGAGCGTGCTCACCGCTTCCACATAAGCTGACGCTGCGGCGTTGCGCGGCTCCAGTTCGTTGGCCATCTCGACGTTCTTTCGGCAGTCCGACGTGTCGTAGATGGTGTAGGTGCCGTAGATGATCCGCTCCTTGCCGGTCGGCCCCTTCTTGCCGACCCAACTGAAATAGCGGCTGCGCGAATCGTACGAGCGCGCCGACTGCCGGTTGATGCAGCCGACATACGCATTGAGCTTCTTGGTGAGCGACGGCGTCTGCGCAGCAGCGGGCGACACGGAAATCGGAGTGAGCGCAATGCTGCCCAGGAGCGTCAAAATAGAGAAGTATTTCATTGTGTAAGCCCTGCCTCGGTGCGTCGCGAGACGGGGACAATACGGAGGATTTTGGTGGGATGCTAGCGGGGATGAGTTTTTTTGGATTTGGCAAATGTGCTGGCGGCGCAATATAATAGCGCATCATCTCAATGAGTAACCGCCATGCTGCGGATTTACGTTTCACTGGCAATTTTATACATTGCATTCTCTATTTTGTCAAACATTTGCAAGCATTCATCAAGTGCATCAAGTAGAAGCTTTTTGGCTTTGTTGAACTGAATCGTTATGCGAGGGAGAACCTCCACAGATCTGCGAAATTCAAGAACGGCTGATCTGGTATTGAGGACAACGCTTAATATGTCTTCGGCGCGGTCTAGCAATTCAGAAAAACTCTCGTCTTTAAGGTGGGGATTGTCTTCTCTTTGAATGTTAGATATTTGAACAACAGATTGCGAGAATGCTAGAAAATTATCCCCGATCAGAGATGCCTCTATCGTCAGTTTTTCAGATTTTTCGGTCAGAAATTTGGCGAAATTGTTAATGGAAGTTTTTCTGACTCTTGCTGGCGTTTGGGTGGACCATTGTTGAATTTCATTTACTTGAGTGTTGGTCTCATCTGTTATTTGGTTTATTAGGCTCGTTATTTTTGTGAGTGCGCTATTTGCGGTCTCCATTGAGCTTTGGGCGTTCTCGAGATGATCTAGCGATCCAAGGCTTTGGGGATCTGGATCGACATCTAAATTGTTCTCTGTGGTGTTTGACTGTTGAGGGGGTGTCTCAACATTAACCGTTTGGTGGTTGCAATAATTTGCAATCGAGCGATAAACATTTGCTCTTACTTCTTTTTGAAGTTCTTCTGCATTGGTGAATGGGCGATATAATATTCCCCTTGTTGCGAGATCGTCTTTATACTGGCGGACGTTGACCAAGTCGTCGATGGATATTGAGCTTATGTTGTCTATCTTATTGAGAAAGTATACCTGTACGCGTGTGTCACCTAGGTCGCTGTTGTTGGCGATGGCGTGCTCAATTTCTTCCACCGTTCCCGATGCTGCGTTGCGAGTTGGACTTCCAAGTTTTGTTCCAATTAGCGCGATTAGAATATCGTACTCTTTGAGAAGTTGAGTATTAATAAGGTCTTGGGCGCTGTGGCTGATCCCTGGTGTGCTGTATTCTTCCCAGCCCATTGCTCGGACCGATATTTTTTGTGATTCCAGGGACCGGTTGAGTTCGTGCAATGCTTCAAATACAGCTGTTCGGTGTTCATACACATCATTGGGTGATGCAATGACCACCCGGAATTCTAGCACTTGTCGTGGCATTTTCATTCCCTCCCCTGAAGCGATACTACTATTCATGCTTCAGGCGGGATGAAAAGTGGGGACCTCACCCCAAAGCCTTATTACTCTCCTTCACGCGATCCGCGTCGATGTACACCTGCCCGCCCAGCTCGCGGAACTTGGCTGACATCGCGTCCATCCCCGCTTGCGGATCGACAACCGTTGTTTCCTGCGCGATTTCGACCTGCGCTTCGTTCAGCTTGGCGGCGTAGTCGCGCACGTCCTGTGTGATCTTCATCGAACAGAACTTCGGGCCGCACATCGAGCAGAAGTGCGCCACCTTGT
>JAEYYQ010000571.1 GCA_023428365.1 Pseudomonadota bacterium
GTCCGGAGCTGGCCAGCAGTACTGCATCAACATCGCCGACACGGCCGCTGATGCGCGGTTTGCCTGGCAGAAGAAGACGCTCGGCGAAATCGAACAGGAGCTCGATCGTCGCATCGCCCTGCTTGAGCAGCGCGCGAAAGAATATCGCGAGTGGCTGGCGCGCCGGGACGAGTTTGCGAAGAAGGCCCAAGGCACGCTGGTGGACATCTACACCAAGATGCGTCCGGATGCAGCCGCATTGCAGCTCGCTGAGATGGACGACGAAACGGCTGCTGCAGTTCTCACCAAACTCAAACCGCGCAACGCCAGCGCGATCCTCAACGAAATGCCAGCAAGCCACGCGGCACGCCTGACGACGACCATCGCCGGCGCCGGCAAAATCAACCCGGATTCACCTTCGGACATACCTTTGACGGGTGGAAAGTCATGATTGCGAGGCTGATGCTCGCTGCCACGGCAATACTGCTCGGTGCTTGCAGCTTCGATCCGCACGATATTGGCCGCGAGCCGCCGATGAGCCCGGTCGGCGCGGGGTTGATACCCGATCGCGTGCCGATCCTCATCGAGCCGACGCCGCCAGCGACCTATCATCGGGGCAACTCATTCTGGCAGGATGCCAGCGCGGATCTGTTCCGCGATCCGCGCGCCACGAAAATCGGCGATGTCGTGACGGTCAAAATCGCCATCAAGGATAAAGCGGAGCTCGATAATACGTCGAACCGTTCGCGCGATGCGAAAAAGACCGTCGGTATCGGCGGATCGTATTCGATCGAAACCTTGAAACGCGAGAAAGAAGGTTCAGCTCAATACAACGGCCATCTCAATTCCAATACGGTTTCGAAAGGCGCCGGTGGGATCGAGCGATCGGAAAAGATTGAACTCCTCGTTGCGGCAGTCGTCTCCGACGTTCTGCCGAATGGCAATCTGGTGATCAGCGGTACGCAGGAAGTGCGCGTGAACTTCGAGGTACGAGTTCTGAGCGTCGCTGGCGTCGTGCGGCCACGCGACATCTCGACCGATAATAGCGTGTCTTATGAGAAGATTGCCGAGGCGCGAATCTCGTATGGTGGCCGCGGTCGTATTACCGAGGTTCAACAGCCCGGCGTCGGCCAGCAGTTACTCGACGTTATCATTCCGTTCTGATCTATCGGAGACCGCGCTGTCATGGCGGCGACTGCAGGAACCCAGGAAGACGAGAAAGCCAAAAGCGGTTCCGGCTCGCTCGTCATGGTTCTTGGCGCCGTGGTGGTCCTGTCACTGGTGGCTGCCGGGGGCGGTGGATTTCTGGGCCTGAAACTCTACAGCATGGTCGAGCAGTCCGTGCAGCGCAAATCCGAGGCTGCCGAAAAAGCGAAGGCGCAATCCATAAAACCCGCTGTCGCCGGAGCCGCGCAGATCAAGACGCTGGCGCCCGTCGTGACCAATCTCGCCAATCCGTCGACATCGTGGGTTCGGTTGGAGGGATCGTTGATTTTGGAGGAAATGCCGCCTGCCGAGGCGGACCTCCTGGCCGCCAAAGTTTCCGAAGACATCATCGCTTTCTTGCGCACGGTGACGGTTGCGCAAATCGAAGGAGCCAGCGGCTTCCAGCATTTGCGTGAGGATTTGACCGACCGCGTCAAGGCGCGGAGCGCCGGGCGCGCCCGCGAACTCGTCATTCATACATTCGTCGTCGAATGAGACGGCTTCGCTCCGTCCTCGTTGCACTTCCGGCCCTGCTTCTATTGCCGGCCGTCGCTTACGGCCAGGTTCCTGGCCTGGACGCGCTGGTCCCGCAGGGCGAAGGGACCGCCACCGGGCGGATTGTCCAGCTCGTTCTTGTCGTCACGCTGCTTTCGGTGGCGCCCGGCCTGCTGATCATGGTGACGTGCTTCACACGTTTCGTGATTGCCCTGTCGTTCCTTCGCGTTGGTCTCGGATTGCAGACAACTCCGGCCAACCTGATCATGATCAGTCTTGCGCTGTTCATGACCTTTTTCGTGATGGGTCCGACCCTCGATCAGGCATGGAATAACGGACTGAAGCCGCTGGTCGAAAACCAGATCACGGAACAGGAGGCCTATCAGCGAATCACGGAACCGTTCCGCACCTTCATGCGCGCGCATGTTCGAGAAAAGGATCTGGCGCTTTTCGAGGACATGGCCGGCCGGGTCGGAGGGGCTGCGGCGCGTACTGATTCGGATCAAATTGAGATGCGGGTGTTAATTCCCGCATTCATGATTTCCGAACTGAGGCGCGGCTTCGAAATCGGATTTCTGATCGTTTTGCCGTTTCTGGTCATCGACATGATCGTTGCCACACTGACCATGTCGATGGGCATGATGATGTTGCCGCCGACCGTTATCTCCTTGCCATTCAAAGTTCTTTTCTTCGTTTTGATCGATGGCTGGAATCTCCTGGTCGGGGGGCTGATGCGCTCGTTTTTATAGTTGCGTGGGCGGCCGCTTATTAAGGTCTGCGCAAGGTATATGCGTCATTATCCTTACCGATGACAGCTTGGTGCCAGCACAACTCTGGACCAAAGGCATGATGCTGCGCTGTCATACCGGACGATCCGGTATGTCCCCGAACCTGTTTCGAACCTTTAAAGGGACATTCCCAATATGACGAGCCTTCTCACCAATTCGTCGGCGATGACCGCTCTGCAGACGCTGTCGCAGACGAACAAGAACCTTGAGACCACCCAGGGCCGCATTTCTACCGGCATGCGCGTTGCGACCGCTTCGGACAACGCTGCTTACTGGTCGATTGCGACGACCATGCGCTCGGACAACCAGGCGATCTCGACCGTTCAGGACGCCCTCGGCCTCGGCGCCGGCAAGGTTGACACGGCTTACACGGCCGTCAGCGACACCGTCGATCGCGTCACCGAGCTGAAGCAGAAGGTGCTGGCTGCAAAGAACGCTTCCGCGGAAGACAAAGCCAAGCTGCAGAGCGAAATTGCTGTTATTCAGGCTCACCTGAAGGACACAGTTGGTAATGCCAGCTACGCAGGTTCCAACCTGCTCCAGACGGACTCGACCGATGCGGACGCTCCGACTGAGTTCAGCATCGTTTCGTCCTACAACCGCGACGCTTCTGGAACCGTTACGACCGGCAGCATCGAGGTGACTTATGCCAATATCCGCCTGATCGACAGCGGAGGTGATGGCGCTGGTATCCTCGACACCGAATTCACCACGACGGGTGAAGGCGCTGTTGCTGACATCTCGATCCTGACGCTGGACGTCACGGCCGCCGATGTCGACAACGACGACCTCGACGACATGCTGACCGCTATCGAAACGGGTCTGAAGAGCCTCGCCACCGGTGCAGCCGAACTCGGCGCTGCCAAAAAGCGCATCGATCTGCAGCAGAGCTTCATGACGAAGCTGAGCGACGCGATCGAGCGTGGCGTTGGCCAGCTGGTCGATGCTGACATGAACGAAGAGTCCGCTCGTCTGCAGGCTCTGCAGGTTCAGCAGCAGCTTGGCATTCAGGCGCTCAGCATCGCCAACAGCAGCAGCCAGAACATCCTGTCGCTGTTCCGCTAATCGGCCGGTCCATCTCTTCGCGGGGTGGATAGGCTCAGGTGATCGGGCCTCAATGGGGCCAGCAAGTGGGGTGGGGCAACTGATTCGAATCAGTTGGTCTTCAGTCCACTTGCGGTTCTCAAGCCGTCTTTCAGCGGCGTGAGGCTCGGTTATCTACTTGAATTTCCTGGCTCCTGAGCAGGAGCCAGGTCCTCGTCACTCTCACACAAGGTTCCCGCTCAAGAATCTGGTCCCGACTGAATTCGTATCGTGTGGAAGGTTGGAATGATCGGGCGAGAACAATTGGAACGGCTGTTTGCGAACCTGCGTTCGCTTGGGCCGCGGCGTCTTTTGGCGTTGGCGATCATCGGTGCGACCGTGTTCGCCGGTGTCGGTATGTCCAGTATGCTTTTGAGTCGACCGCAGTTCGAGACCCTGTACACGGGCCTGACCGCTCAGGACGTCAGCCGCATTGGCGCAGCGTTGGGCGAAGCCGGAATTGCTTTCGACGTCAGCTCCGAAGGCAACAAGGTCATGGTTCCGCCGAGCCAGACCGCGAAGGCGCGCATGTTGCTGGCGCAGAAGGGACTGCCGAGCAGCTCGAATGCCGGCTACGAGCTCTTCGACAATATGGGCTCGATTGGCCTCACCTCATTCATGCAGGAGATTACGCGCGTCCGGGCTCTCGAGGGCGAGATCGCGCGCACGATTCAGGCTGTCTCCGGCGTCAGAGCGGCGCGCGTTCACTTGGTGCTGCCGGATGCGGGATCGTTCCGCCGCAATCGTCAGACTCCATCCGCTTCCGTTGTGATCCGCACAGAGAGCACGGGCGATGCGTCGTCCGCTGTCGCCATTCGCCATCTCGTGGCATCTGCCGTGCCCGGCATGCAGGTCGATCAGGTTACGGTGTTGAGCACCGATGGCAGCGTGCTGGCGGCCGCTGGTGATGCGTCCACGGCCACTCCTGCGCGGGTCGTCGATCTGGAGAAGTCGTTCAGTCGCGAACTGCAGGCGAGCGTGAGCAAGACGCTGACGCCCTATCTCGGCTACGGCAACTTCGAAATCAGCGTTGCAGCGCGCCTGAACACCGACAAGCGCCAGATCAACGAGACCAATTACGATCCGGAATCCCGCGTCGAACGGTCGGTGCGCGTTGTCAAGGAAACCGGCAATTCACAGAACCAGGCCAATCGCACGCCCGTTACGGTCGAGCAGAACATTCCGGCCGAGCAGCCGACGTCGCAGTCGGGCGACGTGTCGTCCCGCTCGAATGAACGCCGCGAGGAGCTGACGAACTTCGAGATCAACTCCAAGAGCATATCGACGGTCAGCGACGGCTACCGGATCGACGCCTTGACGGTGGCTGTCGTCATCAACCGCAAGCGTCTCATGGAGACTTTGGGCGACGGCGCCGGTGAGGATGCGCTCAACGCGCAGCTCAAGGAAATCGAGCAGCTGGTCGCGACGGCAGCAGGCGCATCTGCTGACCGGGGTGATCGTATCACGGTGGCCGCGGTCGACTTCTTCCGCAACGGCGAGCCAATGGAGCCGCTCGCCGATGGCGGCTTTGCCGACCTTCTGATGCGTCAGTCAGGCAGCCTCATTAACGCGCTCGCCATTCTCGGTGCCACCGGGTTGCTGGTTTGGATGGGCTTGCGTCCGGCGATGCGCGCTGTTCTGGCCGCGCCGCAGCCGGCGACTGCGAACGCTGCTGCCGGCGGAGAGCTGAAAGCGCAGGCAGGGGATGCAAACGGAGGTTTTGCATCGCACCGTCTTCAGGGCGCGGAACAACCAAATCTCATTGCCGATCTGCAGGCCAAGATCGGCAACTCCCCGCAGAAGCGGCTGGAGCAGATGGTCGATTACGACGAGGAACAAGCGGCTGCAATTCTCAAACAGTGGATGCGTGAGGCGAGAAGAG
>JAEYYQ010000008.1 GCA_023428365.1 Pseudomonadota bacterium
CCGCCGATGAAAGTGCAATGCGCCGCCGCCTCGCGCCACGCACGGCGATGTGCATTGCCGAATATTTCCGTGATCAAGGACGCAGCGTCCTGCTGATCATCGACTCCATCACCCGCTTCGCACATGCTATCCGCGAAGTGGAACTCGCAGCCGGCGAGCCTCCCGTTGCACGCGGATACACGCCTGGTGTGTTCAGCGAACTGCCCAAACTGCTGGAGCGGGCGGGAACAGGCAGCGAAGGCACCGGCTCGATTACCGGTATTTTCTCGGTCCTCGTCGATGGCGACGATCATAACGATCCGATTGCCGACAGCATTCGCGGCACGCTGGATGGGCACGTCGTGCTCGACCGCGCGATTGCCGATCATGGCCGCTATCCCGCAGTCGACCTGCTGCGATCCATTTCGCGAATGGCACACGTTGTTTGGACGCCGGAGCAGCAGAAGTTGATCCTGAGGCTGCGCGGCATGATTGCCCGTTTTGACGAAACCCGCGATCTCAGGGTGATGGGCGGCTATAAAGTCGGCGAAGATCCCGAACTCGATAGATCCGTCGAACTGGTGCCAAAACTCTACGCTGCTCTCCAGCAAACGCCACGCGATCCGGTAAGCGTGGATGCGTTCCAGGAAGTCGCGCGCCAGTTGTCGAGCTGACGCGCGGTGAGGTAAAGCGAAATCAAGCTGAAAATCTTCTAGAGATTTGCGCGACCGCCGCGGATCTGATCCTTCGGGAGATAATTCAGGTCCTGAACCAGAACCTCCTCCACGAAGCGCGCGCCGAAACGGGCATTGACGCTATCGGCAATGGCCTTCGATAGCACCGGAAGGTCATGCTTTTTCATCTGCCGGAAATCGAAACCCTCACCGGCATAAATCGTGCGGATGGCCTCATCGACGAGAAAGACGTCCGGCTTGATCGAAAGCTTCTTCAGCAGGCTGGCGTCGATCGTAAAAACGAATTGTGCGACGACATATCCCTGAACCGCGCCATCAGCGATGACGGGAACACTGATCATTTTTGTTTTTACATAGTCGAGCCCACCGAAAAACTTCTCCGCTTCCGGCTCGGGCGAGCGACCGGCCTGCCACGTCACGGCCGCATAGCCGGACGCCAGCGTGACAGCGCACACCCATAAGCCGACTGCGAGCAGCTTGATCATAGGCCCGCACCGTAGGCCAAGCCGGGAGGCGAATAAGTTCCATCAGAATCGGACTGCCGGATCGTGTCCGAAACCAGCGTGGCAATCTCGCGCACGGCCTGCAAATGCAAATTGAGTACGGCGCTGTTGGCTTCGAGTGCGCCACGCAGCCCCTGAAGCTGGGTTACGGTGTCGAGGTCAGCATTGCGAATGTCGAACGTCCGCAGCGCCCGCGTCAGCTCCAGTAAGCCCTGGCTTTTTCTGGCATTATATTCGTTGAGATCGACGCTGGCATGCGATCGCAGCAGCGACGTCTCCTCGTTGACCGTCTCTTCAAGTCGCTGGATCACTCTGTTGATCGAATTTCCGGCCATTCTCAATTCACCTGTCGTTTATGACTTGCTGGAACCAGATGCGGCTTTTCCCGCCGCAACGGTCTGCGCAATTCCTATGCCGCCACTCTTGGCCAGTTCCGCGCCGAGCTTCTCCGCCAACATGGACTTCCAGATTCCGCCCGCGGTCCCACTGCCAAAAACGCTTTCCGCATCCTTCGGCAACATCACCTCGATGAAACTTTGCAGTACGAAGGCTTCAAACTCGACGTAAGGGTCTTTCCCGTCAGCGCTTACTCGCGCTTTCCCCGCGGACACGCCTTCAGTCGCGCGGGTCATGGCTGATGTATCGCCAGCAGCGCTGATGTGTGCCGTAGAAATTGGCAGGATCGGCATTTAACGGACCACAATCGAATAACGATTTGCTCAGCAGTTTGGCTCAATCTCCTTGCGGGAGCCTTGCGGAACTGCCGCGCAGGCAACGTTCGAGAATTTCATCGAGATCCTGCTTGTCTCGTTCACGTTGCGCGTCCTGACCTGCCGTTTCGGATATGCGTTCCGCAAGCTTCGAGCGCACGGTCTGTTCAATCAGCCGCTCGGTCTGCGATTGGCTTTGCGCCGCGACGCGGTTCCGCTCCTTCTCAACGCCATTTATGCTGCGCAGGCACATGAAAGTTAGCAAGGCTTGCAGCGTATCATCCGCATCGATCAACCCTCGCAAGCGCAGCTCGGTCTCATCCAATTCTCTCTTACGCCGTTTGAGCTCGGCAAGCCGTCGCTCCTCGACACGTTGCATCAAGTGCTGCGCATTGAGTAGAGAACGAGCGCGCTTCGCGCGAATGTCAGATTGATTGCTCATGCCCGCATCAACCATCCCGCAAAGCCATCAATGAAGAGACGCAACGCTTCGCCGATCGTGAAATAGAAAAGCATGATGCCGCCCGCGATCACAAACGGCAGCGAGATGAAATAAACCGGCACCTGCGGGGTGAGCTTGTTGGCCAACCCGAACATCATGTTGATGATCAATGCGTAGACGATAAACGGGCTGCTGATCTGGAGGGCAAGAAAGAAAGCATCCGATATGGCATCCACCAGCATCGGAAGCCCGCGCTCCATGGTCATCGGCGCGGTAATCGGCAGGACAGAATAGGACTGCACGAGGCTGCGCAGAACTTCCCAATGCAGATCGGCTGTAAAAAACAACACCGTCGCGGTCAACGTAACGATGCTGGCGAGCGGCGGATTTGGCTCGCTGTCTTCGATCGGCAGCCCCGGCAAGTTTCCGAAGCCGAAGAAATTCGCAACGCCGACTGCCATGAATTGCAGCGCCAGGAAGAACATCCGCCCCATAGCACCGATGAGGGCGCCTGTCAGGGTCTCGCCCGCGACCAGCACAACGAGTTGTCCGGCGTCGGGCTGTGGCACAGCCGCGCGCAACGTCGGCAGCAGGAGCGGTGCGAGAGCCAGCGTCACCGAGATCGCGACCAGCAGACGGATCTGCATCGGAACGCGCGGACTGGAAAAGCCCGGCATCAACATGAGGCAACCGCCGATCCGGCAGAACAGCACGAAGGCCAGGAGCACGCTGTCCGGC
>JAEYYQ010000156.1 GCA_023428365.1 Pseudomonadota bacterium
GCCATGCACCATGAGGAAATCGCCGGTGCGACCGTGTGCGCGATCATAGGCGTTCGGGAAACCCAGATTGAAGGACAGATAAAACTGCGAATTCGGATTCATCTGGTTGCGCGTGACCCGATAGAACCCTTCAGGCGACTGCCGATCACCCTGCTTGTACTTCGGCCCCAGATCGCCCGACCAGTTGCAGATCGGATAGGTTTTGAAGTGATAGAAGCGCCCATCCTCGCGCTGCTTCCAGACTTCAAGCTCGGACTCTTCCTTGAAGATCCGCACGAAGATTGGCTGCTCGGCGCGCATCGACTTGCGCCCAAGAAGCATCATGGCGTCCTTGGACAGCGGCTGCTGATGAGGCGGGATTTCAATTTGCGCGCATCCGGCCAGAAGACCGGCGACGACAATCGATAAGACGGCTTGACGGCCGCGCATTGCTATTGCCCCCAGGCTGATCAAGCTCATACACCGTGCCCCTGGCGCACGCTGATCACCTTCGGTCCCCCTTGGTAAATAATCGGTTAACGATTCGTACCCTGTTGAAGAGTTGTCGTCGTTTCCGACTCACTGTCAAGGAGATCAGTGCACAGGATTTTGACGGACTAAGGGCGCCGCGGGGCGCAAAGAGGCGTTTGACATCAATCGGCTAGGTTCATCCGGGCAAGGACGGAGCGGGCTCTGCGTTACAGAGTCCGCCCAATCGCCAGAAACCTCTCGTGACGCTGCTTGCGGATCTGCTCCGGCGTCTGGCCATCGAATTCGGCCAGCGCAGTCGTGATGGCATCGCCGGTGACAAGAACCGTCTGCTCCGGATCGCGGTGTGCGCCACCCACGGGCTCCGGAATGATCACGTCGATGACCTTGAGCGCGGCGAGATCCTGCGCCGTGATCTTCATGTTGGTTGCTGCGTCGATGGCACGTGCGGAGTCGCGCCACAGGATCGACGCCGCGGCTTCGGGCGACGCAACCGTGTAGATGGCATGCTCCAGCATCAGGATGCGGTTGGCCGTTGCAATCGCCACAGCGCCACCCGATCCGCCTTCGCCGATCACGACCGTGACGAGGGGAACGCCAAGCGCCAGGCAGCAGTCGGTCGAACGCGCAATCGCCTCGGCCTGCCCACGTTCCTCGGCGCCGATGCCAGGATAAGCACCCGCCGTGTCGATGATCGTAATGACGGGGATCTGGAACCGATCCGCCATCTCCATCAGGCGCACCGCCTTGCGGTAGCCCTCCGGGCGCGCCATGCCGAAGTTGTGCTTGATGCGGCTTTCGGTGTCCGAGCCTTTTTCGTGCCCCAACAGCATGACCGAGCGGCCACGGAAGCGACCCAGCCCACCAATGATTGCCTCGTCCTCGGCGAAATAGCGGTCGCCCGCGAGGGGCGTGAAGTCGTCGACCATATTGCGGATGAAGTCGATGGTATGCGGCCGCTCGGGGTGGCGCGCCACCTGCGTCTTCTGCCAGGGCGTCAGCTTGGCGTAGGTCTCGGCCAGAAGCTGCTGGGCTTTCTGCTCCAGCTTGGTGATCTCTTCAGACATCGAGACGGCGTTCTCGCCATCGCTCAACGTCCGGAGTTCGGCGAGCTTGCTTTCCAGCTCGGCGACCGGCTTCTCGAATTCGATGTACGTCCTGATTGGTTGTCGATCCATAGACTGACCAGAGTTGGTGCGGCATCCAGACGATAGATGGCGGCAGGCTGCCGGGACATTCGCCAGGGGTCCGGCAGAAAGTCAAGGTTGCACCGCCGCACACGCTACAGCTACCGGCACGGGTAACTAGGGTGAATAAGACGTCAGCCGCGCTTTGTTCGGCTGAGCGGATGATGCTCGAACACCAGTTTCCGCAGCCGGTCTTCTAGCACATGCGTATAGATCTGTGTGGTAGAAATATCAGCATGACCAAGGAGTTGCTGTACGGCCCGGAGGTCAGCGCCGCGATCCAGAAGATGGCTGGCGAAGGCGTGCCGCAGCACGTGAGGACTGACCCGTTCCGGATCAATACCAGCGTCCAGAGCCAAATCCTTGAGTTCCTGCCCCAATCGCTGTCGGGTCAGATAACCCTCGGCGCTTTTCGATGGAAACAGCCAGCGCGTCTTGACCATCGGCGACAGCTGGTCCTCGGCATCGCTTCCGAGTTCCAGATAGCGGTCGAGCGCGGCCCGCGCCGAGTTGTTCAGCGGCACCAGCCGTTCGCGACCGCCCTTGCCCTTAATCGTGAGTACTCGGCGATCGCCCTGCAAAACAGCGCGCGGCAACGCCACCAGCTCCGAAACGCGCATGCCGGTCGCATACAGCATCTCAAGCAGACAATGCAGCCGCACAGCGATGAACAGATCGCGCCCCGCGAGACCGTCGATCCGATCCCGCGCCGTCGCTATCAGGCGGTCGACCTCAGCCACCGACATCGTCTTTGGCAGGCTTTGCGCCTTCTTCGGACCCGCAACGCCCTCGCTCGGATCGTCGGCGATATGGCCCTCCGCGACCATGAATTTGAACAACTGGCGAATGGCCGACAGCCGCCGCGCGCGTGATGAGGTCGCCAGACCATGTTCGCTCAAACGCTGCAAATACGCCGCGATATGCTCGCGACGGGCCATCGTCAGGTCCGGCACACGATCGTCGACGAAATCGGCGAAATCCGACAGATCGCGCCGGTAGGCATCCAGCGTGTTCTGTGCCGCGCCGCGCTCCGCAGCGAGCATTTCGAGGAACGCGGCCAGCATGCGATGGGCGGAGGCCATGGACGTCCTGCTAGTGGCTCGCCGACCGAGGCCAGGCGGCGAACAGAGCCTCGAACCCGATGCGCCGCGCCTCGGCTTCTAGTCCGACGGTGCGTAGCGCGCGAATGGCATCACCCAGCGCGATGATATGCGCACCTTCAGCGCCCTTCGATCCCAGAGCGCGCATCGTCAGCAGAACGGTGCGGCCGAACTCCTTGCGGCTCGAAGCTTCCTTAAGCTGGGCCAACACGCCGGTTTCCGGCAAATGCCCGTCGTTGGGGTGCGGCGTATTGCTGGAAATCTCCCAAAGCCCCATCGGCACCTGGTAGTCTAAAGCGTCAAGCACGGTTGCGAGACGATGCAGAACCGGTACGCTGAACCGCCCGCGTCGCGCCAGATCCTCCACGGCTCCGAGACTAGCTCCACGGTGCACATTCGGATTGGGATCGGCGATATCCGACAGCGCCAGCCAGTGATGCAGCGGACTGCTGTTGCCATAAGCGTTGAGCGCCGCCACCCAGGCGTGGACCTGCGCGTGATCGCCGTTTGCCAGGGCGGCCTCGATGGCAAGCTCGCCAAATGCAGCACCATCCGGCGACCGGGGCGGAGGCCCGATCAGTGGAGCCACGCTGATCAACGCCGGCAGGTAAATCCCAGCGCGGCGGGCATCATCGAGCAGTGCCCGGAGTATTTGGGCGCGTCGGGCAGGGTGCCGTTCGGTCTCGGCGGCTTGAAACAGCAACGCCCGCCGTAAGGCCGGATCTCCCTGTGCCGACAGAGGATCGGCCAAATCCTGCGGTGAAAACCGCTGTCCGCGCCACGCCTGCACTAGGCCTTTTGCATCGATGGCGTTGAGGCGCGCGGCAGCTTCGGCCGCTGCCAACCGGAGCCGGTCATCGGTCGCCGGATCAATGACCAGCGCCGCAAGGAGCGCAGCCTCGGCGCGCTGCAGCACGGCAGCCACGTCATACTGCTTACTGAGCGCGATGACGCGGTACTGGCTCGGCCCGATACGGCCTGACTTCGGCAGCCGGACGGCACGTCCCGCCGCGACCGCGTCGAGCGCAGCCAGCATCACCGGATCGTCGAGACCTTCCTCGCGCGCCAGTTCTCCGGCCAGCGAAGCCGCCGATGCGTTACCGGCGGCGGCGGCGCAATAACCGGCCAGCGCCAGGATCTCTCCGCGCAGCGACGGTGGTAATCCGTCCTTGCGCGCAGCGGCATTCTTCACGCCCTGGCAGCCTTGATCGACTTGCCCAACCGCCACGGCACGGCGGGCCTCCAAAGCCTCGAAAATCGGCGTGGTTTCCGCTGCCGGGGCACGGGCCAACACATCGGCAAGGGGCTCGAACAGTCCCGAACGGTAAAGTGCTTCTGCTTGGATTGCTGTAAAAACGGCCTGGTTGGCACCCGCTGGCGTCCCGGACGTCGACGTCATCAACCG
>JAEYYQ010000168.1 GCA_023428365.1 Pseudomonadota bacterium
AGCCAATCCTGTCGCTTCTCGCAGAAGAAGCCGGTGTGGACGCCAGGATCGATGGTATCGAGAAAAATAAATCGCCCCTCCCGCGTATCGCGGATCGATTGAACGAATCCGTTCTCATCGACCGACAGATCAGGGAATGTCGTGCACAAAGCGGCCCGCTCATCGTGGTTGCCCGCGAGAAGCTGGACGGGAACCGAGAGTTCGCCGAGCGTCTCTTTCAACAGGGTATAGGCGCGCGGATCGGCGTGATGCGCAAGATCTCCGGTGACAACGCAAAGCTCGGCATCGCGATGATGGCGATTGATGTCAGAGACTGCCGCAGCGAACCGTTGATGCGGGTCGCTGCCAAAAATGGTTTCGCCTTTGGGGACAAAATGGCAATCAGTGATTTGTATGATTTTCAGCACGCGTTGGCTCCTTACCCCTTCAATGCCCCAAGGCTGATGCCTTCGATGAAACGCCGCTGTGCGACGAGAAACGCCAGCACAAGTGGTGCAGTGACGATCGTGGTTCCGGCCATCAGTTCGCCATAGCGATCGCCGGCTTCCGCGGATCGGAAATAGATAAGCCCCAGCGGCGGCGTATTTAGCTCGGGCGAGCGGACGGCGACGAGCGGCCAGAACAGATCGTTCCAATGCGAAACGACCGAGAAAATCCCGAAAGCCGTCGCGGCCGGCAGTGTCAACGGCAGAAGAATGCGCACCACGATGCTGATCTCGCTGAGACCATCGAGCCGCGCCGCATCGAGCAGATAGTCGGGAATCGTGCGAAAGAATTGGCGAAACAGAAATACGGCAAATGCCGATGAAATAAACGGCAGGATCAATGCTGCATAGGTATCGAGCACCTGCATCCGCGCAAAGCCCGCATAGATCGGCAGCGCCGTGACCTGGATCGGGATGAGAAGCCCGAACAGCACCAATCCCATCACGATCTCGCGGCCGGCAAACCGCAGCTTGGCGAGCGCATACGCAGCGGGCAGCGCAAACAGCAGCTGAAAGACCAGGATCGCCGCGCAGACAATTGCGCCGTTCATCAGAAAAAGCAGCAGCGGGCGCTGCATGAGAACGTTTGGATAATTAGCCAGTCCCTCAAGAGACTGCGGAATGAGCGAAAGGCTGCCGCTGAATATTTCGCTGGCCGACTTCAGCGAGAAAGCCAGCATGTAAGCAAATGGTGCGAGAAACACCGCTGCCAGCGCACAAAGCACGAAGAGACGGGTGAGAGCTGCGATCGGCTTCATGTGTAATGCACGCGTCGATCCAGAAAACGGAACTTGATGAGCGTCAACGTCAGCAGCATCACGACGAAGGCAACGGTCAACGCAGAGGCATAGCCGACGCGGAAGTAGACGAATCCTTCCTGATAGATCGTGAAGAGAATGACCTCGGAAGCACGTTGCGGTCCGCCTTGAGTGATCGCCGCAACGGTCTCGAACACCCGAAATGAGCGCAGAAATGAAATGATGACGATGAACAGCAGCGTCGGGCCGAGGAGCGGAAATGTCACCGTCCAGAATCGTTCATAGGGTCTATGCGCGCCGTCGACTGATGCAGCGTCATAAAGATCGCGGGGAATGGCATTCAGTCCCGCCATGAACAGGACCATGTTATAGCCGGCGTTTTCCCAAATCCCGATCGTCGCCAAAGTCGGCAATACCGTTGCGGGATTGTTGAGAAAGCTTTGGCGTGGAATCCCGGCGAGCGACAGTAGCGCATTCACCGGGCCTAGCGATGGGTGCAGCAGGAATTCCCAGACAATCGCCATCGCGACGGTCGTTGAGACGACCGGCAGAAAGAATGCCGACCGGAAAAATGCGCGGCCTATCGGTGAACTCTCAATGAGCAAGGCGAGCCAAAGCCCCAGCAGAACCGACGCCGGTGTGACGAGGGCTGCATAAAGCAAGGTATTCGATGCCGATCTGCGGAAAACGTCGTCGGTTGCGAGTTCCGTAAGGTTTTGCAGTCCGATAAACTGGATCGTGTTTTGTCCCAGCTGCCAGTCGGTGAAGGCCATGATCACCACGCCGAGGCAGGGGAGGATGAGAAACAAAAGCAATCCGAGAAGAAACGGAGACACGAGAATCCACGCCATGCGCGATTCTCTTTGCACCGTTTGACGCTTTGACGTTTGCGACGTTCGAACCGCTGTCAGTGCTGGTGCAAGAGCGGTCACAGTGCCGCCTCCGCATACACGCGGACTGCTGGTTCGCCTTTCGGCTCGATCAGTCCGGTCACGATCCGCTGTCCGGTCGCGGCGAACACATGGACTTTGTCTCGCGCGATCGAAAGGCCGACTGTTGCCCCTAGTTTCGGCGAGGAGATGTCCGCGCCATGGCGTCCCACGATGACAGTGCCGTCCTTGAGGACGACATGGACCAGTTCCTCCGAACCCAGAAATTCCTTGTGATGGACTGCTGCAGTGAGCATTCCGGCGTGCGGTGCCGCGAGCATCACATGTTCCGGCCGCACTCCGATTTCGACGCTGCCATTGGGAAGATCTGTTCGGCCGAGCACGGCAGAAATCCCAGGCATCCGTACGATACCTGCACTGATCTCAGCCGACATGACGTTGATCGGAGGGTTGCCGATGAATTGCGCGACACGAATATCTGAGGGCGTGTCATAGATTTGCTTCGGCGAGCCGACCTGCACGACCTTGCCTTCCATAAGCACGACGATGCGGCTCGCCATCGTCATCGCCTCGACCTGGTCATGCGTGACGTAAACCGTCGTGATGCACAGTCGCTTCTGCAGCTCGACGATTTCAGCGCGGGTTGAAGTCCGCAGCGCCGCGTCGAGATTCGACAACGGCTCGTCGAGTAGAAACAGCTTCGGTTTCCTGACCAGCGCACGGGCCAACGCGACGCGCT
>JAEYYQ010000187.1 GCA_023428365.1 Pseudomonadota bacterium
CGATATCCCCGCCGGGAGCCGCAACCGTCAAGCGACCGTCCAGTACGGCAGCGCCCAGGTTGCCTTCTGCGTCGACCGCGCGGCCCTCGTCCTGGCTCCAGACCAGATACCCTTCGCCCTCGCGGCCGATATCGGCCAGACGCAGAAACATCCCGGTATCGTCGCGCACAAGGAAGGCGGCATTGGTCCAGTGGCGGACAAACTCGGCGCTAAAGGCGGAGTTGACGATCAGCCACCGCGCCAAACCCAATGCCAGCGCGCCGTCCGTGCCCGGGCGAATGCGCAGCCACATGTCGGCGTTTCGCCCCGAGCCGGCTTGTCGCGGATCGATCACCGCGAGCTTGGCGCCGCGTTCGCGGGCCGCCCCGATGGCGTCGGCTTGGGCCAGCCAGACATTGGCGGGATTGTGCCCCCACAGCAAGATGAGGTCCGAGGAGCGGTATTCGGCGGTAGGCAGCCCGCAGCCGAAGGTGAAAATGTGGGCGTTGTCTTTGTGCCAGTTACAGATCTCGATTGAGTACACGGTATTGGGGCTGCCAAAGCCGCGCACGAACCGCTGCAGCCAGTCGGTCCAATCGGAGGTCGATGACGATGAGCCCGAGGTAATCGCGAAGGCCACCGATTCAGGGCCTGACTCAGATCGATATCGCGTCAGCTTTTCGGCAATCTCAGAGAGTGCTTCTTCCCAGGAGATCGGAACAAAGCAAGGATCCGGGGCAGTTTTGGGCGCAGTGCGCTTCAGCGGCATCGTCAATCGCCGAGCCGAGTGAGCGATCTCTGGTGCGGCACGTCCTTTTGGACACATCGCCTTCCCGGTTGGATGCTCTGGATTGGGCTGAACCTCAACGAGCCGATTATTCTCGATTGTGAAGATCGCCCCACAGCGCGATCGGCAGAGTGTACAAAAGCCGGGCTTCGTAGTCTTCGTCATACCAGGGTCCGGTTCACAGCGGGGCTGCCATCGTGCAGCATCTTGTTGTCCTTCGGGCGCAGTATTGGTGCAAATCCATATAGCCTCGGCATCTTCCTCGCTTGCCGTCGAAAAAAGGCCGTTTCCGAACTTGGCCTGCCCTTCCTCGCGATGCCAGGACTTAAATTAGGGTCGGGCCGCTATCGGCCGGTATCTGGTCTAGTCGGAGCCAAGCGTAGGCGAGACCGGATGCTGGCGGCAAGATCGCTTCTGGAGCCGGCGGTGCGATAGCCCAAGCGAGGTAGTCGCGGAATAATACGGACACCTAGAGGTGCCACAGGGTGACGAGCAGGCTCGGTAATCTGGCGAGGCATGGTTCAGGAACTCTGGAATCCCGCGACCAGATTGACGGCGAATCCAGGATCAAAAGGTTGCATCAAAAACTTCGTCAGAAACGTGCGCAGCACATCGTCAGCCACGGCTTCTTCAGGAAGGGCGTGATCGCTAATATTTGCTGCGTCATTTGAAGACCGATGGCGAGCTTGAACGCGCGCGTAAAACAGCGTGCAACATCCTGAGCACTGACCATGAGGGTCTTTCCAGTGTGCGCCCGCTCAGCGCTTAGTCTCACGCGCGGCGCGCCACAAGGAGGCTGGCGATCCCGGCAGCGGTCAGCGCCGCCAACACAGGAAAACTCGCGATGACGCCACCGATCTGCATCTGCAGGAGAGCGAAGGCGGCCGGCCCGCACAGCACGCCCAGATAGGTTCCCACCATGACGAGGGCGGTCACATCGGCGATGCGGCCCTCGGGACTGAGGCGCGCGCATTCCGCCATCAGCACGCCGTTCCAGCCTACCGCCGTGATACCGAGGATGAGAAATAGCGCCACCACCACCACAACCGGGCTCGATGGCGTGAGCATGGCGCCCGCCATAAGCGCCGCCGCCAAGAGTGCAAAGAGCGCAATCAGCACCTTGATGCCGTCGCCCGCCACATCGGCGATCCAACCCCAGCCGATTCGCGCCGCCATGCTTGCGGCCTGTACGGCGGCGAGGATGAATCCCGCGTGGATGGGGGAGAAGCTCAGTTCGCCTACCAATGCCGCCACGGTGAAGGTCACAATGCAGAGCTGCACAATGGACATGATCAGTACCGTAAGCGCCAGCCAGCGTAGGAGACGGCTCGCCCGGATCGTCGCAAACCCTGCCCAGCGATCGGGATCGGGCGCGGCGCGTCGGTCGTCGTCCCACAGAGCGCGCCGACCCTGAAGCCAACAAATTAGGACGAGACACAGCAATGCGCAGATGAGGAGCGGCGCCTGCCAGGCAAAGACCGAGGCGAGCCCCGGCGCTGTCACGCCGGCAATTAAGCCGCCGAGTGGCACGCCGGACTGCTTCAGCGAGAATACGATGTTGCGCTTACTAGGATCGGTGAAGCGCAGCAGCAGCCGGGAGGCGGCAGGCACGGGCAGACCGTAGCCCAGGCCCATCAGAACGGAGCCAAGCGCAATGGCCGAGAAGCTCGGCAGGCTAGCAAAGATGCAGCCTGTCGCCATAAGCGCAAGCGCAACCTGACTGACCCGGCAGCTTCCATGGCGCGCGACAAGCCGCCCGCAGAAGAAGGCCGAGATCATGGAGCAGCCATAGAGCAAGCTGACCTGCATCCCCACCCAGGCCGGATCAATGGCGAGCGCCGCGGCGACGATGGGCGCGATGGTGGGCAGGATAATGATGCCCGTGGCCATGATTGTTTGCACGACAGTCATGGCCACGAGAACGTTCAGGCCCACAAAGGACCGCATGATCAACGCTCTCGGCTCAACTACCGAAGATGTAGTTGGGGAACCAAAGCACAGTTTCCGGAAACACGCCGATTAGAAGCCCCACCACAAACAAGATGAATACGAAGGGCATGGCGTGGACGAAGGCGACTTGGGGCGGCACGGCGCCGATCTTGGCGGCGGCCAACAACGTGATAGCCACAGGTGGAGTCAATTGGCCGATCGCAAGGATCACCACCATGAAGACACCGAGGTGGATGAGGTCGATGCCCATCACGGACGCCATCGGCACCAGCACCGGCGTCACCAGCACTACGCAGGCCTCCAGCGAAAGAATGAAACCGATGAGGAGCAGCAGGAGAGCGATCATCATGAACACGGCCCAGGGCTCACTCACAACTTCGGTGATGTGCATAGCCATGGTTTGCGGAATGCGTTCGACCGTCAGGATACTCCCGGCGATTGCCTCTGCTCTCTGACTTCAGCTAACAGGTGGATTGCGATACAGCTCCCGCATGCGCGCATGGTTGAAGCACTCAGGGTCAGTATGACCGAGCCAAGCGCTTAACCTGCCTCCCGAAAATTGGCCCAGCGAGTCATACGCGGAAGGACACAGGTTTGCAAGCTGTGAGGCAGCTTGAGGAACGCCCCTACATCTTGATCGTGAGGGCTGGAATGTAGCTCATCATCGCCAGCACGGCGAAGCCGACAGCATAGAACGGCAGCAGCTCTTTCACCGTCTGACCGATGCTTGCGCGCGAGAGCATGCTGCCAATGAACAGTGTGGTTCCCACCGGCGGCGAGTAGAGCCCAATCGCCAGGTTCACCACCATCACGATGCCGAGCTGCACGAGATCAATCCCGTAGGATGTCGCCAGCGGGACGAACAACGGGGCGAGCAAAAGGATTGCCGCCGGCAGGTCGATGAACATGCCGGAGACCAGCATGATGAGGTTCATCAGCAGAATAATCGAGAACTTGGAATCGAAGTTGCCCTTCGCCCACTCGAGGAAATTCTCCGGCACCTGCTCCAGCGTCAAGATCCAGCCGACCGACGTCGACGCCATGATGAGCAGCATGACGACGCCGGTCATCATGCCGGCCTCGTAGATTGAATGCTTGATGCGTATCCAGGTCAGATCCCGATAAATCAAGCCTGAGACAAGCATGGCGTAGATGACGGCGCTGGTGCTGAGTTCGGTGGGCGTCAGGACGCCGAAA
>JAEYYQ010000609.1 GCA_023428365.1 Pseudomonadota bacterium
GGGCAATTCGCTGACTTGAACGAAGACGCAGCCGGCGACACATTACATGCAAGCAGGGATCTGGAGGCTTCGATGGCGAATACGATCGGCATGGCTGCGCGGCTCGCAGGCAATTCGGTTCGCTTCGGTTGGTATTACGGGATCAACAGGCTGGTCGAACGCCAAGCCGATCGCATGAACGCGCGTCCACGCTTTAAACCTGAACGCCCGGTGCCTAGTCGCCAGGAGCTGCTGGCGGATCTCGGCAGACTGTTCGTCGAGGATGCGGCGCGTGTGCGCGACGGCACTTACCCGCCGGAAGAGGAAGCGCTGGGCGGTCTCATGGATCACGTCGCGCGTTTGCGGTTGATGATGGCCGACCTTCCCGGTGCGATCGAGCGACGGGTGAGTGGAGACGCGGGCAGTGCGCGCGCCCAGCCGGAAGCGGAAGGGTTGCCTGAGTATTTCACGCAGGATTTCCATTTTCAGACCGGCGGCTATTTGAGCGATGAGTCCGCGCGGCTGTACGACGTTCAGGTCGAGACGCTGTTTTATGGAAGCGCCGCTGCGATGCGGCGGTCTGGTCTCGCACCGATTGCACAGTTTCTCAAAGGGCGGGATCAGCGGACCGTATCGATGCTCGATCTAGCCTGTGGAACCGGTCGGTTTTTGCGTCAGGTGCGGCTGGCGTTTCCAGCGCTCAAGCTCACCGGGATTGATTTATCCCAGCCGTATCGTGATGAGGCGGTACGGCATATGAAAGGTCTGCGTCCGGCGGCGCTGATTTCCGGAAACGCCGAAGCCATTCCATTGCCGGATGCGAGCCAGGATATCGTGAGCTGCATCTATCTGTTCCATGAATTGCCGCCCGACGTGCGCCGCCAGGTGACGGCGGAAATCGCGCGTGTTCTAAAGCCGGGCGGATTGCTGGTTTTCATCGACAGCTTGCAGATGGGCGACAAGCCGGGTTGGGACGGTTTGCTTGAATCGTTTCCGGTGCGGTTTCACGAGCCGTATTTCCGCCACTACACTATCGACGATCTCGATGGCATGTTTGATGCGGCCGGTCTCCAATGTGAGACGACATCGCTGGCGTTTCTGTCCAAAATGATGGCGCGCCGGAAGTCCGAGCCTGAACCGCGTGGCTCGGAGTAGAGGACGGGGGACTTCGTGAACGAAAAGGTGAATTCTTTGAAGCCGGCCTCGCAGCGGGTTGAAGCAGCCGCGCATGCCTTAGGGCTCAACGTTACAATCCAAACCATGAGCCAGTCGACGCGCACGGCGGAAGAAGCGGCAGCGGCATGCGGATGCACGGTTGCCCAGATTGTGAAATCGCTGGTGTTTCGCGGCAAGGACAGCGGCCGACCCTATCTGCTGCTCGTTTCGGGCTCCAATCGTGTGAACGAAAAAGCGGTGGCAGGCATTCTCGGCGAGGCGCTCGCGCGACCGGATGCGCAATATGTGCGCGATATCACGGGATATGCGATTGGAGGCATTCCACCCGTCGGCCACGCCAGCCCGATCGCGACGTACATCGATCAGGATTTGCTGAAATTCGAAGTAGTGTGGGCGGCGGCGGGAACGCCGGAGAGCGTGTTCTCGGTCATCCCCGCCGAACTACGCGACAAGGCTGGTGCGATGGTCATTGCGGTGAAGTAGCGGTGGCTAACCAACTCACCGTCATCCCGGCGAAGGCCGGGATCCCCGTTGGTTTGATCTTGCGGAACGCCGGCAATGATCTGCGGTTGTCGGGTGCGGAGATGCTGGTGTGGGTGCCGGCCTTCGCCGGCATGACGGAAATGAGGTCAGTTATGGAAGTGTACGCGACAGGATCGCGCCAGTATCGGCGTGTTCGAGGCCATGGCCATATGTCTGTCGCGATGAGCCCGCCAACCGCGTTGCAATGAAGGCGTCCGCGATGTCCTTCGGCGCGTGTGTGCGCAGGATCGCTCCGGCGGCGAGTTGAGCCAAGCCCTCCAGCAACGTACGTGCCCGCAGATCGAGCAGGCGCGGCTCATGCAAAACGCTCGAAACACGATCGTGCGCCGCCTTGAGTAGGGGATCGCCGCTCGCGGCATGACCGAGTTCTTCCAGCACGATGTCGACCGCGTCGGGCTCACGCTGCAGAACGCGGATGACATCGAGCGCCATCACGTTGCCCGAACCTTCCCAGATGCTGTTCACCGGCACTTCGCGATAGACCCGTGCGAGGCCGTTTTCCTCGACGTAGCCGTTGCCGCCCAGGCACTCCATGGCTTCAGCGACCATCGCCGGTGCGATTTTACACACCCAGTATTTGGTCACTGGAGTCATCAGACGCCGCCACGCAGCAGCGCGGTCGTCGCCCGCCATATCGAAGCTGCGTGCCAATCGAAACACGAGCGCGGTCGCGGCTTCGACGTCCAATGTGAGATCGGCAAGCACCTGTGCCATCAACGGCTGGGCCACCAGCATCTTGCCGAACACCATGCGGTGCCGCGCGTGATGCAGCGCCATGGCGAGCGCGAACCGCATCAGCCCGGCTGAAGACACCGCGCAGTCGAGTCGCGTGTAAGTCACCATCTCGATAATGGAGGGGACGCCGCGGCCTTCCTCCGCGATCAGCCATCCGTGAGCGCCGTGAAACTCGACTTCAGCCGATGCATTCGACCGATTGCCGAGCTTGTCTTTCAGTCGCTGGAATTGCAGCGCGTTCACGGTGCCATCGGGCAAGTGACGCGGGACCAGGAAACACGAGAGACCAGCCGGCGCCTGGGCCAGAACCAGAAAGGCGTCGCACATCGGCGCCGAGAAGAACCACTTGTGTCCGGTCAGCAGATATTCACCTCCCGGCCCGCCGCCGCCAGCCGGAACAGCCTGGGTGATGTTGGCGCGCACATCGGTGCCACCTTGCCGCTCGGTCATACCCATGCCGATTGTCACCGAGCGTTTCTGGGTCATCGGGCGGAACGAGCGGTCGTACTCGCACGGCAGGATCTTCGGCACCCACATGTCGGCGAGTTCCGGCTGCAGTCGAAGCGTCGGGACCGCTGCGTTCGTCATGGTCATCGGGCAGCAGTGCCCGGCTTCCATTTGCGCCGTCATGTATAATGTCGCGGCGCGGGCGACGTTCAGACCCTGAAGGGGTGGCCCGGCGGTGTTCTGGAGCCACGAGCCGCAGTGCAGACCAGCGGCCATGCTGCGTACCATGCAGTCGTGATAGGCGGGGTGAAATTCCACCACGTCGAGACGCCGCCCCTTGGGGTCGAAGGTTTTCAACCGGGGCGGATTATCGTTCGCGAGCCGGCCGGTTTCGAAGGCGTCCGCGCTCCCGTAAATCGCACCGAGCTTAGCCAATCGGTCCAGTGCGCTTTTGCTGCCTTCACGTGCGACCGCGTCCTGCAGCGCGGCGTCTGACGTGAACAGGTTCACATCCGCGAAGGCCGGGGATTGATTGGAGACCTCCTCGATCGGATCGGAATGCGGCGGCATCGGGTCCAACTCTATCTGGCGTATCGGTAATGCGTCGTGCGTATTGTATGCGAGAATATGGCCGTCCGCCGCGAGGCTCTGCGTCAGTCGACAGCTTTCATGCGATCAAGCGCGGATTGGAGGATGATGGTCGCGGCGATCTTGTCGATCACCTCTCCTCGCCGTTTGCGGCTGGTATCGGCTTCCAGAAGGGCGCGTTCGGCCTCCGCCGTCGTCAGGCGTTCGTCCCACAGCAGGATGGGAAGTGGGGAAAGGCGGTTGAAGTTCCGCGCGAAGGCCCGTGTGGATTGGGCGCGCGGCCCCTCGCTGCCATCGAAATTCCGCGGCAGGCCGAGGACAAATCCGGCGATGCGATGTT
>JAEYYQ010000206.1 GCA_023428365.1 Pseudomonadota bacterium
CGCAAGCACTGGCCGCAAGATCGCGAAGCTTGCGCGTCCCGGCCAGGAGGTCGTCATCATCGGTGATGCCGCCTCGGCGGGCAAAAGCCAGGCCGCCATCTCTCAGGCCTTTGAAGCAGCGCTGCTCGGCCGCCACAAACTTGCGCACGCTTGATCCGAGCGGCTTCGCCTCAATCCATGCTCGGACGATAATCCGCCGAACCCCAATGTCGGAGCGTATTCCGATCACGCGATGAAGCACCGTCCGGCGGCAGCATACCGTAGTGACGCGCCAGCCGCGTCAATGCGAGCTGCAGCACCACCTTGCCGGAACGCTGCGGCCAGCCGATTGCGCGCTCCGCATCCTCAAGTCCCTTCAGGTGACAGCAAACGTCGATGAGGATGCCGGACAATTCCGGGCCGACCGCCTGTAAAGCGCGCTGCACACGCTCCCGCGCCCCGACAATCCGGTCCGACATCTCCATGCCGATGCCCGGCGCAGATCGCCGCTCTTTGCGCGAGGAAAACGTGGCGTTCCAGCTCATCGTCACCTTCGGCGTCATCTGCGCGAACCAGAAGTCCGCCCGCAGCCTCTCGCCCGCGTTGAACTCCTCTTGAGAAATGAGCGGCTTGCCGTCCTTGTCCCGGCGACGCGCGAGCCAGGCCAGCGGGCTCTCGGCGTCGTTGATCATCGGTAGATCCGGCCGGGGCGCAGGGCGCGGACTTTCGGCTTGCGTGGCTGCGATACGTGCTGCGCGCAGAGCCGCGATTCCACGCGGCGACGGGCCGAGCCGATCCTCACCGATTTCCTGCAGAAGCCCGGCATTCATCGCCTCCGCCAGCTTGTCCTGACCGACAAAGGCCACCGCCTCGGCAAAACGATTGCTGGGCGAAAAGGCCTTCGCACCCTCTGGCGTCACCTTGAGGAAGGCGCCGCGTCGCGCCAGAACGCGCATCCACGCAGGCGCGGTCATGCAGTCCAATGGATGCATCATCTTGGAGTTCCGGTGCGAATTGACGGTAACTAGCGGGCGGGCGCGAACGATAGGACTTTGGCGATATCCTCGAGAAGCCCGATGGCGCGGTCGAAGTCCTGATCCTCTCGTCGATCCTCGACGACGCGGCACGCATGGGCGACCGTAGTGCGATCGCGTTCGAACAACACACCAGCTTCCGTCAGGCTCAGACCACAGACGACATGCGCCAGATACATCGCCACCTGCCGAGCCGTAGCGACACGCGCCGGTCCGCGGCTTGGCAGACGCATATGTTCGATCTCCACATCGAACACACTCGCCACCGTCTCCTCCATCACCTTTCTCAAGGTTGGATCGACGCCGCGAAGCATCTTCCCGCGATGTATCCGCTCCGAGGCCGGATGGGGCATGGGGATGGAAAATTGCATGACGCAACTCACTGATATGCGGTCTTGCCGACACCGCTTCGCCGAACCAACGCCCGGGAGGATATGGCTCGCGATGTCCAACACTCGTCGCATGTTAGAGAGGTGGTGAACGGCGGGGATAAGTGGCTCCAGAGTTAATTGCCGCCAGCGTTGCATCCGCCGAAAATCGGATCATCAAATCCCCGCGCCCATCATCGGTGCGAGCCTGTCTCTCCCTGCAGGAGAGGCAAATGCGATCCAATCGATTTGGCTCGACAACACGCGACGTCATAAGTCCGTCGACTGACCATGGTGACAGACAGGAAACGGCTCGGGTTGCGGGTGCGGACTACGATCGGCGTCGCGATCTGGCGCCGCTACTGGCTCTCTGGCCCTGGGAAATCGAGGACTTGAGTGGCGGCGCCCAAGTCCGCATCGTCACGATGATCCGTAAGGCGCTACGCATCGAACGCCAACGCGGCGTCGCTGGCCATTGGGCCTATGACGTCGCGCGACATGCCCGCTTGCTGCGAGCCTACAAAGCAGAGATCAAACGCGGGAATTCGCAGGGCGAACGCGAACGATTGCCCTGACCGGCTAAGCTCAGTCGTCCCGACGGGTGCCCAGCCCCATCTTCTTCGCCAGCTCCGATCGCGCAGCCGCATAATTCGGGGCGACCATCGGGTAATCGTGTGGCAACCCCCACTTCTCCCGATACTCCTCCGGAGACAGGTTGTAGTGGGTGCGAAGGTGCCGTTTCAGCGACTTGAACTTCTTCCCGTCCTCAAGACAGATGATGTAGTCCGGGGTGACAGACCGTTTCACCGCAATCGCCGGGCGTAGTTCCTCGCGCTCCATCGGCGCCGCATTCGAGGTCGCGCGGCTGAGCGCTTGGTGGATATCGCTGATCAGCACAGGCAGGTCGGCAGCAACCACCGTGTTGTTGCTGACGTAGGCGGATACGATCTCGGCCGTTAGTCCGACCAGGTCGTGTTTCGCCATGTCCTCCATTCCCTTCTCCATACGATATCACCTGGGAGATATACTGAGCCGATAGCTTGCGCTTGCTGGCCAAACGAGGATTGCGACAGCCGCAAGCGACTGAATTCACCTGAACTTTGCTGTCACGTGTGAGCCGGCATCAGGGACAACAAAAACAATCGGCTGTCAATAGATAGTCGAACTAAATCCAAAGAATCAAAAATAATACTCATCCGTTCCCAAAGAACGGCGTGCCACTTCCAGAGTATTACTCTGACAGAAGCTGCAATGGGTCGAGTTCAAGCTGTTGATTGAGGTGCAGAAGCCTGCTGCTTTCTTAATTAGCACGGCCTCGTGTCCGAAGTCAGGCTGAATCAAGGCAAATGACTTATGGTTAACTTAATTCATTGGAGGTTTGATTTCTTCGATTCAAGAAGATTCGATAACAATCGAAAGCGTTCCGCAGTAAGTCTCCCGCTGCGACGCCCGCGATGCCATATATAGCCCGAACGCATACGTCGCCGTCACCGGTCCGATAGCCGCCGGCGGAAGCAGCAAGGAGTTCCGTCCATGGATGAGCGCACAACAAAAACAGCACCAGCCCCCGCAGTCGCCAAATCCGAGGAGGACTGGCGCAAGCATCTCACGCCGGAGCAGTACAAGGTGACCCGCCAGCACGGCACTGAGCGCGCCTTCACGCATCCCTATTACAGCGAAAAGCGCGACGGCGTGTATAAGTGCGTCTGCTGCGGTGCCACGCTGTTCTCGTCGGACACCAAATTCGATTCAGGCACCGGCTGGCCGAGCTATACCAAACCGGTCGACGGCGCGGCGGTTAAGGAATACGACGACCGTTCCTTCCTCATGCGGCGGACTGAGGTACGGTGCCAGAGCTGTGATGCGCATCTCGGCCACGTCTTTCCGGACGGCCCCGGCCCGGAAGGCCTGCGCTACTGCATCAACGGCGCCGCGCTGCAGTTCAAGCCGGAATCCGAAGAACGCAGCTGACACGACAATCCTCAAGCGCCGCCTCGCGTCACTCTCGGGTCGGCGCCCACTATTCTTTGCGGAGATGAATTCATGACAGCCGCCCGCTCGTCGGCCGAACCGCTGGGCTCAAACTCGGCCGAGACGCCACCGATCGCCATGCAGCAGCCCGTTGTCACTCATTGGCATGGTAAAACGGTGAGCGACGCTTATGCTTGGCTGCGTGCCGACAACTGGCAGGAGGTGATGCGCGATCCTGCAATCCTGCCAGTCGACATCCGCACCCATCTGGAAGCCGAGAACGCGTACACCGAAGCCGTTCTCGCAGATACGAAGGACCTTCAGCAGAAGCTGTTCCAGGAGATGAAAGGGCGCATCAAGGAGGACGACAGCTCCGTACCTGCCCCCGATGGTCCCTGGGAGTATTTCACCAGTTACGTGACGGGCGGACAGTATCCGCTCGTCTGCCGCCGTCCGCGCGGCGGCGGTCCAGAACAGGTTCTGCTCGACGGCAACAAGGAAGCCGAGGGCAAACCGTACTGGCAGCTCGGCGGCGTCTCGCGCAGTCCGGATCACAGCCTTCTCGCCTACGCCGTAGACGATAAGGGATCCGAGCTTTTCACTGTTCGCTTCCGCAATCTGGAGACCGGCCAAGATCTGCCCGACGTTATAGTCAACAGTCGCGGCGACATGGCCTGGGCCAACGACAATCGCACCCTGTTCTATGTTCAGCTCGACGAGAACCAGCGGCCACGCACGGTGCTGCGCCACACCCTCGGCACGCCAAGCGAACAGGATCCGATCGTCTATCACGAGCCGGATGCAGGCTTTTACGTCGGCCTTGTCACCACCCAGTCGCACAAGTTCATCGTCATCAACGCGCACGATCATCAGACGAGCGAGTGCCACCTCATCGATACCGATGCGCCGGACAAGCCGCTGCGCGTGGTTTCGCCTCGCCAGTTCGGCCACGAATACGGGATCGAACACCACGGCGATGACCTGATCATCACGACGAACTCAGCGGGTGCTGAGGATTTCCGCATCTGCACCGCGCCGGTCGATGCGCCTGATATGGGCAACTGGCGCGAGCTGATTTCGCACAAGCCGGGCCGCCTCATCATCGAAACAGTAGCGTTCAAGGACCATCTCGTCCGTCTCGAACGCGAGGACGGTCTGCCGCGTGTCACCATCCGCAAGTTCTCGGACGGCAGCGAGCACGCCATCGCCTTCGACGAGGAAGCCTATTCACTCGGCATCATGCCCGGCTACGAGTACGACACCAATGTGCTGCGCTTCAATTATTCGTCGATGACGACGCCGGCGCAGATCTTCGACTACGACATGGAAACCCGCACCCGCGACCTGCGCAAAATGCAGGAGGTGCCGAGCGGACATAATCCGACCGATTACATCACCAAGCGGCTCTATGCTCCGGCAGCGGATGGCGAAACGGTTCCGATCAGCGTGCTCTACCACAAGGACACACCGCTCGACGGTAACGCCCCCTTGTTCCTCTACGGTTACGGCAGCTACGGCATTTCAATTCCGGCGAGTTTCTCGATCACCCGTCTGTCCCTGGCCGATCGCGGTTTCATTTTTGCGATCGCGCATATCCGCGGAGGCAAGGAAAAAGGCTACCGCTGGTACAAGCTCGGCAAGCACAAGATGAAGCGGAACACGTTCTCCGATTTCATCTCCGCCGGTGAGCACATGGTGACCAGCGGCTACACCCAGCGCGGCCGTATCGTCGCCAATGGCGGATCGGCCGGCGGCATGCTGATGGGCGTGGTCGCGAATTGGGCGCCGGATCTTTTCCTCGGCATCATCGCCGACGTTCCGTTCGTCGACGTCCTCAACACCATGCTCGACAAAGACCTGCCGCTGACACCGCCCGAGTGGCCCGAGTGGGGCAATCCGATCGAATCCACGGAAGACTTCGAGATCATTCGATCCTACAGCCCCTACGACAATGTCGAGGCCAAGCGTTACCCGCACATCTTCGCGTTCGGCGGTC
>JAEYYQ010000319.1 GCA_023428365.1 Pseudomonadota bacterium
TCCTCGTCGCTTTGGGTCTCGCAGCCGCGGGCGCCTATCTGGCGATGTTTATCGTACACCAGAACGAACAGGCCCTTGTGCTCGAGTTCGGCAAGCCGAAGCGGATCATCGATCAGGCAGGCTTGCACTGGAAGATTCCAGTGGTTGAGACTGTCGAGACTTTCGACAAGCGTATCCTTGACCTCGACACCACTCCGCAGGAGTTGTTCTCGTCGGATCAGAACAAGCTGATCGTCGACAGCTTCGCGCGCTATCGGATCATCGATCCCCTGCGCTTTTACCAGACGGTGCGCAACGATCAGGGCGTGAAATCCCGTGTTGGGCCGATCCTGGACAGCTCGTTGCGGCGCGTTCTCGGCTCGGCGACGTTCGCCGATGCCGTGCGTGATAAGCGCCAGGATCTGATGAACCAGATCCAGAGGCAGGTGAATGCAGAAGCCAAGAATTTCGGCATTGAAGTCGTCGACGTCCGCATCAAGCGCGTCGATCTTCCGCCGCAGAACTCGGCTTCCATCTATGAGCGCATGAAGACCGACCGTCAGCGCGAGGCGGCTGAATTCCGCGCCCAGGGCGAGGAGCAGTCACGGCGCATCAAGGCCGAGGCTGATCGTCAGGTCACCGTAATGCGCGCTGAGGCTGATCGCGATGCCCGGCGTCAGCGCGGTGACGGCGATGCCGAGCGAGCGCGCATTTCTAACGGGGCGTTCGGTCAGGATCCTGAATTCTATCAGTTCCTGCGCTCCATGGAGGCGTACGAGACGGCGTTGAAGCGGGGCGATACACGGATGGTGATTTCACCGGATTCGGAGCACTTCCGTGACTTCTTCCGCTACTTCTCCGAGTCAGTGACGCCGAAGACGACAGCCAGCAATCCGGCTCCGGTTATCGCGCAGCCGAAACAATGAGCGACCTGGTGGTCGGCATGGGCCTCGTCCTGGTGATCGAAGGTCTGCTATGGGCGGCGGCACCGGGACTGGCCATGCGAATGCTTACGGCGGCGGCGGAAACGCCGCCGCAAACGTTGAGGGTTGCCGGTATCTCGGCCGCGGCCCTGGGTGTCGTGGTCGTCTGGCTTGTTCGAGGATAGCCCGCTGCATTGACACACAGCGGTCGGAATTAGAGGATTGTGCGGTCGCCTCGCGTATCTGCAGTCTGTATGACGGACGGAGGCTGTCTGTGCTCGCTGGTTCGATAAGGGAGCAGTTGATGACGGGCTTGGCGCAACGTGTGAAAACCCTCCAGACAAGCCCTCGCAGGACGGGCCGCCTAATCGCCACGCTGGCGCTATCGCTGGGGCTTCTCGGGCAGGTCGGATCTTCTCAGGCGCGTGGACCTGAGTCGGTAGCAGATGTCGCGGACAAGCTGCTGAATGCGGTGGTCAATATCTCGACCAGTCAGACGGTGAAGGGGGGCGGCCAAACTCAGGGCTCGCCGCTGCCACGCGTTCCGCAGGGCTCGCCGTTCGAGGATCTGTTCGAGGACTTCTTCGACAACAAGCAGGGCAACCGCCCGCGGCAGGACCGGAAGGTCTCGTCGCTGGGATCGGGCTTTGTGATCGATGCTCAGGAAGGCCTGATCGTCACGAATACGCACGTCATCGAAGGTGCGGACGAGATCATCATCAACTTCAGCGACGGCTCGAAGCTGAAAGTCGACAAGGTGATCGGTAAGGATGGCAAGACCGATCTGGCCCTGCTCAAGGTGACGCCGAAGAAACCTCTCACGGCAGTCAAGTTCGGTACGTCGGAAACGACGAGGGTCGGCGACTGGGTAATGGCGATCGGTAATCCGTTCGGCCTCGGTGGTTCGGTGACGGTGGGGATTATTTCCGCCAAGGCGCGCGATATCAATTCCGGCCCTTATGACGACTACCTGCAGACCGACGCTGCGATCAACAAGGGCAACTCTGGTAGTCCGCTGTTCAACATGGATGGCGATGTCATCGGTGTGAATACGGCCATCATCTCGCCGACGGGTGGCTCGATCGGCATCGGCTTCGCCGTTCCGTCCGATATTGCCGTGCCAGTGATTGAGCAACTAAAGCAGTATGGCGAGACGCGCCGCGGCTGGCTTGGTGTGCGGATACAATCCGTCAGCGAGGACATCGCCGAGACGCTGGGCGTTCCGGAGAACACCGGTGCGCTGGTTGCGGGCATTACACCCGACGGTCCAGCAGCAAAGGCGGGGATCGAGTCGGGCGACGTCATCATGAAATTCGATGGCAAGGACGTCACGACTATGCGTGGCTTGCCGCGCATCGTGGCGCAGACGCAGATCGGCAAGAACGTCGATGTCGAGGCGCTCCGCAAGGGCGAGAAGAAGAGTTTCAAGGTTGTCGTCGGCCGCCTGGACGAGGATGACAAGCCCAGCGAGCCAGCCAAGGCCGAGCCGAAGGGGCCCGATAAGCCAGCGCCGGGCCGGGCGATGATCGGCCTGAAGGTCACTCCACTGACGGACGAACTGCGCCGCAAGCACGGTCTCGATCGCAGCATCAAGGGATTGCTCGTGACCGAGGCCGATCCGCAGAGCCCGGCAGCCGAGAAGGGCATCAAGGCCGGCGACGTGATCGTGGAAGCCGCTCAGGAACAAGTTAATAGCGTCGACGATCTGGCGCGGAACGTCGAAAAGGTCCGTAAATCCGGCCGCAAGGCGGTTCTGCTGCGGGTCGAAGACGGTAAAGGGGATATGCGCTTCGTGGCCGTGCCGCTCGACTGAGCGCAATCCTAGATTGGCGCTGGTCGTGTTTCCGCCGACGGCGGGCATCTGTTCGCATGTATCGCAGCGCACAAGGGGCTGGTACGTTGTGGCGGCTGGCGCTAATACGACGAACATCCGAAACGCCAGGAGGCGAAAGCGACGTGTCCAACAGCCGCAGCATTCTGAGTAGCATTGGAGATGCAATCGTTCCGATACATCGCGATGGCTACAAGTTTGTGGCGATTGCTGCCGCCATCTCACTATTGGGCTTCCTGATCTGGTCGCCGCTGGGATGGCTGTTTGCGGGCGTCACGGCATGGGTTGCGTATTTCTTTCGCGATCCTGATCGAGTGACTCCGCTGCGCGAGGGGCTTGTGATCTCTCCGGCCGACGGTCGGGTCAGCTCTATCGAGCTGGTGCGCCCGCCACAGGAGCTCGGCCTCGGCGAGGAGCTGCGGCCCCGCATCTCGGTGTTTCTCAACGTCTTTGACGTCCACATCAATCGTGCGCCGGTGCCTGGCCGGATCGCGCGATCGATCTACGTGCCCGGCGCTTTCCTGAACGCCTCGTTGGACAAGGCGAGCGAAGAGAACGAACGCCGCGCGCTGGTCATCACGATGAATTCCGGTGTCGAAATCGCCGTCGTTCAGATTGCAGGATTGGTTGCGCGGCGCATCGTGACGTTTTCGGAAGAAGGCGACACGGTTGGCGTCGGACAGCGGTTCGGTCTCATCCGGTTCGGCTCGCGCGTCGACGTCTATCTGCCGCCGAACGGCCGCGCGCTCGTTGCTGTCGGGCAGCGTGCTGTCGCGGGTGAAACCGTACTCGCCGATCTGGCTTCGAACGAGCCGGAGCGCGAGGCTCGGCGCAGCTAAGTCTGCTTTGTTCAACGCTTTCGATCGCGGCGGCAAACTGGAGACAATCGGTAATGGATCCTCTCCTGACGAGACTTGAGGAGGAGACACGCCGCCGCCGCCGCCGGCCTCTATTCCGGTATCGACAGGTGCCGGTGCGCCTGCTGGTGCCTAACTTCTTCACGCTGCTGGGGCTTTGCGCCGGGTTGACGGCGATCCGCATGGCGATCGAGGGACGCTATGAGCTGGCGCTCGCAGCGATCGTGTTCGCGGCGCTGCTGGATGGCGTCGATGGCCGTGTCGCTCGGATGCTGAAGGCGTCGTCGCGTTTTGGGGCGGAATTCGACAGCCTGGCAGACTTTGTGAATTTCGGCGTGGCGCCCGCGATCGTCCTGTTCACCTGGGGCGCCTGGGGGACGCCTGGCATGCGCGGGCTGGCGTGGATCGTCGTCCTGTTACTGGCGGTCTCGTGCGGACTGCGGCTGGCGCGCTTCAACGCCATGCTCGATGAAGAAAAGCCGAAATGGCAGTCCAACTTTTTCACCGGCGTGCCTGCACCTGCGGGGGCGATTATCGCGTTGCTGCCGTTCTATCTCGATCAGCTCGATGCGTTCGATCTGCGCTCGGGATGGCCGATCTATTTTGTCCTGATCTATACGCTGCTGGTCGCGTTTCTGATGGTCAGCACGATTCCCACGTACTCAGGGAAACTGCTCGGCGAGCGGATCTCACGCGAGTGGGTTATGCCGCTGTTCGTGCTAGCCGGCGCAGTGGTGGCGCTCCTCGTCACCTATCCCTACGTGACGCTGTCGATCATCTCGCTGTTGTATCTCGCGATGATCCCGATCGCCGTTCGACGGTATCGTAGCCAGATGCGCGAGATGGAAGCGGAGGCGGCGAATGACCCGTCCGCAAGCGCGACGCTGGTGGCTGAAACACCAGCGCCGGATCGCACGAAGCAGGACTGAGGTGTTTCTGGTGTCCGCCGGTCGACGGAAACGCTCGGATAATGCTATGCACCGGGTAGGCGGTTGCTGCAGGTTCTGCGGCAACAGGGGGCTTCCCATCCGGCACCGCTGGCCTTAGGCATGCGTGTGCCTGGCCGATATTGACGCGGCAATTGCCTTCCCGAACAGGATTGAGATTTCATGGGCTTTAAGTGCGGAATCGTGGGACTGCCGAACGTCGGTAAATCCACTCTTTTCAACGCGCTCACGCAGACTGCGGCGGCCGAGGCGGCCAATTATCCATTCTGCACCATAGAGCCCAACGTCGGCGAGGTCGGGGTTCCTGACACGCGCCTGGATCGCCTGGCCGATATCGGCAAGAGCGCGAAGACCATTCCAACGCGGCTGACGTTTGTGGACATCGCGGGTTTGGTGCGGGGCGCCTCGAAGGGGGAAGGGCTCGGGAACCAATTTCTCGCGCATATTCGCGAGGTCGATGCCGTCGCCTACGTCCTTCGCTGCTTCGAGGATTCCGACATCACACACGTCGAGGGACGGATCGACCCGCGCAGCGACGCCGATGTCGTCGAGACCGAACTCATGCTGGCCGACCTGGACAGTCTGGAGCGGCGTAGGTTTGCCTTGGAAAAGAAGGCCAAGTCGGGCGACAAGGAGTCGAAAGCTCAGGTCGTGATCATCGACAAGGTGCTCGCACAGTTGCGGGACGGTAAACCGGCGCGCACGACGGATATCACGGACGAAGAACAACCGCAGTTTCGTATGCTTCAGTTGCTGACCGCAAAGCCTGTGCTCTACGTGTGCAATGTCGAAGAGACGGCTGCGGCCACCGGCAACGAATACTCGCGGCAGGTCGAGGAACTGGCGAAGGCCGAGGGGGCAGGCTGTGTCGTCATCTCGGCCAAGATCGAGTCCGAGGTGGCTGGCCTGCCGGATGAGGATCGCTCTGCCTACCTGGCGGACCTGGGGCTGGAAGAGCCGGGCCTCAACAAGCTGATCAGCGAAGGCTACCGGTTACTCGGCCTGATTACCTATTTTACGGTCGGCCCGAAGGAAGCGCGCGCCTGGACCATCGAAGCCGGCACCAAGGCTCCGAAGGCGGCGGCAGTCATTCACACCGATTTCGAGAAGGGCTTCATTCGCGCCGAGACCATCGCCTACGAGGATTACGTCTCGCTCAATGGTGAGGCAGGCGCGCGCGACGCCGGGAAGATGCGGCTGGAAGGCAAGGAATACGTCGTCAAGGATGGCGATGTTCTGCACTTCCGCTTCGCAAACTAACCTGAACGAAGCTTTCGCCATTTAACATTTAATAAGCAAGCCGCCCCTGATCGGGGGCGGCTGCGTTGTTTGTGCTCGCGAAGGCCTGTTTGCCCACGCCAGAGACGTTGCCTGCTTACTCCACGGGCGTCGTCGCCGTTTCGTTTGCCGGCGCAGACACATCGTCCGAGACCGCCGTCGGCTTCGTCTCCACGGAGGAGAAGTCGGTTGCGGCTTGGGCGACTTGACTGCTGACCTTCCATAGTCCGGTCCCGACCTCACGTTCGGCGCGCTGGACGAGGCCTGCAACGGTAAGGCGCGCCATGAACGGGTTGGCGCGAATGACAGGCGCCGAGAAGATCTTCGTCAGACGGGTGGTGGGATGAGCGCGCAGGGCCTGAGCGGCTCCGGCAGGTCCGAGCAGATGGCTGAGCCGCATATGAGCGAACGTCGGCTTGACGCCACGGGATTCGAGGTACGTCGCGTTGTCGTTATTGAAAGCGATTGCAGCGCGGCGCGAAAATTCCATGTCGGTCCGCAGTGCGAGGATCTGGTTCTCGTTGAGACCGTCGACATGGTCCGAGAAATGACGATCGACAACGGCCAGGAAGGTCGAGTTGATGAACTGGAACGGCCCAAGCGCAGTCGAGCGCGGGTTCTTGGCCGTCGGCTTTCCCGCAGACTCAGCCACCATCAGCTTATCCAGATAGCGCTCCATCGCGATATCGGCTTCCGTGAGGGCAGGTGCCTCATCCGGCTGTGCTGGAGATGTAGTCGTTGGATCACTGAGTTTAGGAAAGGCGTTGGTCGGATGAATTGCGGTCATTGTCAAGATGACTGACGATATCGCCCCGCACACCCTCACCATGTTCTTGGAAGATGTAACGCTATACCAAGAATTCAAGTTGAACATGTGAAGCCCCTTGTTGTGTTTTTCTGTCACGCGGGGCAACGAACACTTGAGATTGGCGAGTTTATGGCATCATTGTGCTAATCCTGGGGTAGAGTTAATTGCTGAATATCAATGTTCGCGTGCATCTTCATGGGTCGAATACTCAGACCACTTACGGACGGCTTCCCTCTTCTTGAGGGGCGCGATATGAGCGAAAAGCCCCTATAGACAGCGAAATCGAGGGAAGGCAGGCAGGCATGCAACAGCCTCCATTAACCGAGCTCATGCACTGGGAGGACGTCCCCGTCGGCGAGCCCCAGGCGTTCGGCCGCATCAGTGTTAACAGGGACGAGATTGTCGCATTCGCCCAGGCGTTCGATCCGCAGCCGGTTCACATCGATGAGGAGGCCGCTAAGGCGTCCATGATCGGCCAGCTTTTCGCGTCGGGATGGCATTCGTGCGCGATGATGATGCGGATGCTGGCCGATGACGTTCTGAACGGTTTCGCGTCGCTCGGATCGCCAGGGTTGGAGGACTGCCGGTGGATGAAGCCAGTATTTCCCGGTGACGTGCTGTCGGGCCGCTATACCTGCGTCGTCAAGCGCGTTCTGAAGTCCCGACCGGGCGTCGGGATCTGCCAGATGGAATACGCGATGATCAATCAGGCCGGCGATATCGTCATGACCTGGAAGGCCGCTCAGCTCATGCGCGTCCGCAATGCCGGAGACGCCGCATGAGCAACTATTTCGAAGATCTCAAGGTCGATGCGCCTGTCTCGCTGGGATCGCATGTCTTCGGCCGGGACGAGATCATCGATTTCGCGCGCAAGTTCGATCCGCAGCCTTTTCATCTGGATGAGGAGTCAGCACGTGACGGCCTGTTCGGCGGGTTAGCCGCCAGCGGTTGGCATACGTCGGCGATTGGGTTGCGCCTGATGATCGATTATCGCCAGCGTGAGGCTGCCCTGATCTCCTTGCGCGGTGAGCGGCCTGCACGTTACGGACCGTCTCCTGGGTTCGAGGCGTTGAAATGGCTGAAGCCCGTCCTGGTCGACGACACCCTGACCTATTCCGCACGGGTCACGCAGAAGGCCGATTCCCGATCGCGGCCGGAAATTGGGCTTGTGTTCACGCAGATCGAGGCGGTGAACCAGCGCGCCGAACTTGTCTTCAGCGTCGTTACCAAGGTTTTCGTGGAGCGCCGCAGCCGATTCGCGGGTTGATCCTAGCGAAGGAGGCTCCAATCTCTAGCTAAGAGTTCGCCGACACAGGAGGGCCAATGCAGCGATTTCTCGTGGCGTTTGCTGCTCGGGATGCGCAGACCGAAAAGATCGGCCATCACATTGCTCGCAAACTCGAGGATGCCCGCTTTCTCGTACGCTTGATCGATATCAGGTCGAACGAAACTGAGGCTGGTGCCGACGACTGCGATGCGGTCATCCTGGCAGGCTCGGCTTATCGCAGGCAATTCGATCCCTCGCTTGGCGCGTTCATCATGCGCCATGGGGCGGCGCTCCGCCCTTTCCCCTCGGCGT
>JAEYYQ010000324.1 GCA_023428365.1 Pseudomonadota bacterium
TTACCAAAGCCCTTGAAAACCAAGGACTTCTGCAAGATCAAAGGCTTATGGGAGATTGGCGCCCCGTAGGGGACTCGAACCCCTGTTACCAACGTGAGAGGCTGGTGTCCTAGGCCACTAGACGAACGGGGCGGCGGCGCCGAAGGCCGAACCTATAGGGGAGGACCGTCGCGCGATCAAGCGGCGAATTGAGACGCCCGGCCATTAGCCATAGCGAAACGTCTGCTAGGCAAATTCCCTTTCGAGCCGCGAAGCTCGGTATCTATCGGGGCGTCTCGGGGCCAAAGCCGATGCGGCTGATGATTTGGCCGGTCGTCAGGTTGATGACGACGATCCCGGTCTGCTGCGGAGATTCGAACTGAACCATCATGCGATCGCCGGAAATGGTGGTGTTGCGGACGACGGCTCCGGAGGGCAGAGCAACGTTAATGTCGTGCAAGGGCGCAGGGCTCGATAGGCCGCGCCCCGGTTGCGTGGCAAGATAGGCGATGCGGGCAATGACAACGCCAAATCCGAGAAGAAGGAGTACGCCAAGGCCGATGACGACAATCTTGAGCACGCGAACCTGGCGCGCGTCAGGTCCTGACGCATCAGCCGCTGGATCACCGGCCGGGTCTGTCGTCGTCATGCGTCGTCTTCCTCGTCAAATTGCAGCCGTTTATCAATGACGCACGACAGCAGTATCCTGCATCTTGAGGTTACATCCGAGGCAGGCGACCAACGTGTCGACCGCTTCCTGGCATCGCGCCTGGAAACCCTCAGCCGTTCCCGGATCCAGGCTCTGATCAAATCAGGCCACCTGAGCGATCCGCGCGGGACCATAAGAGACCCCGGTGCGCGGGTCAAACCGGGCGATACATTGACGCTGGCGATCCCTCCGCCGGAGCCGGCGACGCCGGAACCGCAGCGGTTGGCGCTCGACGTCCTCTATGAGGATGCGGATCTGATCGTTATCGATAAGCCGGCCGGGCTGGTTGTGCATCCGGCGGCTGGTCATGCGTCGGGAACCCTGGTCAATGCCTTGATTGCGCATTGCGGCGATAGCCTATCCGGGATCGGCGGGGTGATGCGGCCCGGAATCGTGCATCGCTTGGATAAGGATACGACCGGCCTGCTTGTGGTGGCGAAGTCGGATGTAGCGCATCGCGGTCTCGCCGAACAGTTTGCCTCGCATGGTGCGGACGGCCGGTTGGAGCGCGCCTACGTGGCGTTTGCCTGGGGTGAGTTTGTGCCGATCCGCGGAACGATCGATGCGCCGCTGGCGCGCAGCACGCGAAATCGCACGAAGATTGCGGTGACCCGTCCAGGACTTGGTCGGCATGCGCGCACGCACTATCAGGTCATCGAAACCTATCCCGGAAGCGACGGCCGCATCGTCGCAAGCCAAGTGCGCCTCGAACTCGAAACGGGCCGGACGCACCAAATCCGTGTCCATCTTGCCCATATCGGCCATCCCTTGATGGGCGATGCAACCTATGGCGCCGGTTTCGCCGCGAGCGCCCGCCGTCTCGGGGAGGGAGCGCAGGGCGCGCTGAGCCGGCTGGGACGACAGGCCCTGCACGCGGCGCTGCTGGCGTTCGAGCATCCAGTGACCGGCCGAGTGCTTCGGTTTGAGAGCCCTCTGCCGAGTGATCTGCAGCTGTTACGTACGGAACTGTGCGCCTAGCCGGCCAAGGCTATTTACACTCTGTTAAGCCCGCGTTCAGGTTGCAGTTGCGAAAAGGGGGCTTGAAACGGCGCGATGGAACTTCGATCTATTACGGCCGTTCGTCTTCCATCACTTGTGTGTGACGGTTTGTTATAGGCAGCGCACAATGATGTGTTTTGAGTGCAACGGGGTCTCCGGCTTTACTGCATGAGACAAACCAGGCGTTGAGGCTGGAGAGGATTTACATGGAGCGGTGCCGCTTACCGATCGCGTGTCGGGGGGCCGGACCGGGGCGAAGATGACAACAAAGGCACTTCCGACAATTGCTGGTGGGTCCGTCGGACTCGCGCGGTATCTGGAGGAGATCCGGCGTTTTCCAATGCTGGAGCCTAACGAGGAATACATGCGGGCCAAGAGCTGGCAGGAACACGCCGACTCCGACGCCGCGCAGAAATTGGTCACATCCCATCTCCGTCTCGTGGCGCGCATCGCCATGGGCTACAGAGGCTATGGGCTGCCGATCGGCGAGGTGATCTCCGAGGGTAACGTCGGCCTGATGCAGGCTGTGAAGCGCTTCGATCCGGATCGCGGCTTCCGGCTTGCGACCTATGCGATGTGGTGGATCCGCGCGTCGATCCAGGAATATATCCTGCGGTCCTGGAGCCTCGTGAAGATGGGCACCACGGCGGCGCAAAAGAAGCTGTTCTTCAATCTGCGCCGGACCAAGGGCCAGCTGCAGGCGCTGGAGGAAGGCGATCTGCGGCCCGAGCATGTCAAGGCGATCGCCAAGAAGCTTGGCGTTCCCGAGGACGATGTGATCTCCATGAACCGGCGGCTGAGTGGCGATGCGTCGCTCAATGCGCCGGTCAGGGCGGACACTGAGTCGGGCGAATGGCAGGACTGGCTGGTCGACGATAGCCCGGACCAGGAAGAAGAGCTGGCCGAACGCGATGAGCTGGATCAGCGCCGCAGCTTTCTTGCCGGTGCGCTAACCTCACTCAACGATCGCGAGCGGCGGATCTTCGAAGCCCGGCGCCTGTCGGAAGAGCCCGCCACACTCGAGGAGCTCTCGACGGAGTTCGGTGTGTCGCGCGAGCGTATCCGGCAGATCGAGGTTCGCGCCTTCGAGAAGGTGCAGAAGGCGGTGCAGAAAGCCGCCAAGAGCAGCGAGCCGGCCGCAGCCATGGCCGGAGCTGTCTGAGGCCGGCCACACCCAGATGGCCTGCCTCAGTTCACTGCCAAAGAGCGTCATACGGAATACACAGCGAATCGCTTAGATTAAGGATCAGCGGGGTGCCTCGCATCCCGCTGCGCATCGGGTTCTCACGAGGCCG
>JAEYYQ010000383.1 GCA_023428365.1 Pseudomonadota bacterium
TCCGGCTGAGGAGGTCGCGCGGGGCATGCACATTGTCGACCGCCGTCTCAATCCCAAGGCGAAAAGCCTTGGGAACCGGCAGCGATTTCTGCGACGGGCGAAGGCAGAGATACGAGACGCTGTCCGGGATGCGATCAAGCGCCGGAAGGTCTCTGACATCGATGGCGGTGAAAATATCCGCATTCGATCGAAGGGCTTACGGGAGCCGTCATTCGGGCTTGGCGGCAATACGGGCGAGCGCGATTTTGTACTGCCGGGGAATCGCGAATATTCGGTTGGTGATGTTATCCGCAAGCCGGAAGGCGGCGCGGGCGGCGGCGGCCAGAAAGGCAGTCCCGACGGCGAAGGGGAGGATGATTTCGTCTTCTCACTCTCGCGGGAGGAATTTCTCGATCTCTTTTTCGAAGATCTCAAGCTACCCAATCTCATCAAGGCCAAGCTGAAGGATCTCCGCGCGCCAGAGCCGGTGCGGGCTGGTTTGACGACGGATGGGCCGCCCGCCAAGCTCAATCGCCTGCGCACCATGCGCAACAGCTTGGCGCGGCGGATTGCTTTGCGACGCCCGCGCGTTGGTGAGCTCGATGAGTTGGAAGCGAAAATTGCTGAAGAGGAAGCGCGCGATCCACCGGATGGCGAGTTGATCGCGAAGCTGAAGGCTCGGCTGGCGCACCTGTCTCATATGCGCAAGGTGGTGGCCTACATCGATCCTCTGGACTTGACCTACAACCGGCATGAGCGCCGGCCGAAACCGAAGACCCAGGCGGTGATGTTCTGTCTGATGGACGTTTCGGCGTCGATGACGGAATCGCTGAAGGATCTCGCCAAGCGTTTCTTCATGCTGCTGCATTTGTTTTTGTCGCGGCATTACGCTGAGGTCGATGTCGTCTTTATCCGGCATACGACGACAGCGCAGGAAGTGGATGAGGAGACGTTCTTCCGCGATACGGAATCCGGCGGCACCGTGATCTCCACTGCGCTGGAAGAAATGCAGCGTGTCGTCAATGAGCGCTATCCGGTCGACGACTGGAATATTTACGCGGCGCAAGCTTCGGATGGTCACAACTTCGATGACGACATGGAGCGCTGCGTGACCATGCTGGAGCGGGACATCCTCCCCATCTGTCAGTACTTCGCTTACATTGAAGTCATGCCCGAGGCGCAGACCGCGCCGATGCAGAGCGTTGCGTGGGCGGGATACAGCCAAGTGGCCGTTGGCAGCGGTCATTTCGCGATGCGTCGTGTCGCGTCTGCAGGCGAAATCTATCCCGTATTCCGTGAGCTATTTTCCTCGTCGGCGGGTAGTGACGAAAGGGCAGCGCGATGACGAGCGTCATGTCCCGTGCCCCGCTGTTCGATGGTGCTGAGTGGGATTTCGATCTCATCAAGAAGGGCTACGACGCCATTGAGGAAATCGGCGTCGGCGAAATGGGCCTGAATATTTATCCGAACCAGATCGAGGTGATCACGGCGGAGCAGATGCTCGATGCCTACGCCTCGATTGGCATGCCGAACATGTACCGGCACTGGTCGTTCGGGAAGCATTTCGCCCGCGAAGAGGTGCTCTATCGCAAAGGTGCCCGTGCGCTGGCCTATGAGCTGGTGATCAATTCCGATCCCTGCATCAACTACGTTATGGAAGAGAATTCCATGACGATGCAGATGCTGGTCATGGCCCATGCTGCTATGGGTCACAATCATTTCTTCAAGAACAATTACCTGTTCCAGCAATGGACAGACGCGACTGCGATCCTCGATTATCTGCGCTTCGCAAAGGAGTATGTGACGGAGTGCGAGGAGAAGTATGGTGTCGAGACGGTCGAGGCTGTGATCGATAGCTCCCACGCCCTGATGGCACAGGGGATCAGCCGGCATCCGGTTCGCCGCCAATCTCAAGCCGCGGTGCATGACAAGGCGCGCAAGCGGCGTGAGCACGAAGAAGCGACCTACAATGAATTGTGGCGCACGGTGCCGCGTTCCCAGCTGGCTCAGGAACCGGTGTCAGCCGAAGCCAAGGAGGCTGCGCAGGAGAGCCAGTCGCTTGGGCTTCCGCAGGAAAATCTCCTTTATTTTCTCGAAAAACACTCGCCCAAGCTGGATGACTGGAAGCGGGAGCTTCTGCGCATTGTCCGTATGCTGGGCCAGTACTTTTATCCGCAGCGTCAGACCAAAGTGATGAACGAAGGCTGCGCGACGTTCGTTCATTACGAGATCATGAACCGGCTGTTCGACAAGGGGCTGATCACCGAAGGTTCGATGCTGGAGTTCATGCATAGCCATTCGTCGGTGGTTTATCAGCCGCGCTTTGAGGATAAGCACTTCGGCGGGTTCAATCCGTATGCGCTCGGTTTTGCCATGATGCGCGATATCAAGCGCATTTCCGAGGAGCCGACCGCGGAGGATCGCGAGTGGTTTCCAGATTTCGCCGGGAATGGCGATGCGATGGGCAATCTCAAGGAAGCCTGGGCGCATTTCCGCGATGACAGCTTCATCCTCCAGTATCTCTCACCGAAGCTGATGCGCGAGTTCCGGCTGTTTCAGATCCATGACAACACGGGGTCGTCGTTCGTAGAGGTGAAGGCCATCCACGATGAGATCGGCTATCGGCGGGTGCGCAAGGTGCTGGCCGAGCAGTACGATGCGGCGGCGCGCGATCCGGACATCCAGGTGGTGAATGCGGACCTGTCCGGCGGACGACGCCTGACGCTACAGCACCGCGTGCGCCGTGGCGTGTTGCTGGACAAGGAGCAATGCGATCGCACGCTTCAGCATGTCGCCCACCTGTGGGGCTACAGGGTGAAGATGGTCGAGGTGGACGCCGAGACCGGCAAGACGCTCAAGGAGCATGAAGCGCTGCCTCTGCCATAGCGCGCGGCCCTCATCGAGCGCTTTCTCTTAAGCTCTTTCAGCTGAGCAATTAATTGCGTGCCACCAGCGTGCGATGTGGCTAAGGTGCCGCAAAATTCAACGCTTGGAGGACGCTGATGGCTGATACGATTGTGTTTCCGGGAACCGTGGACTGGTCCGGAGAGAATCCTGGTATTTCGCTGAAGACTGATCCGAATGGCCCGTTCGTCGCGCTGGCGAGCTTCTTCCGGGTCGTGCTGTCGCCACACGGGCGCGGGCATGCAATGGTCGTTTTCCAGTCACCCCACGAAGCCAATCCTCCCGCAGACCGGGCGAACATCTGCATAACCGATAATGAGCCTATGGCGCGTTACTTGGTGAAGGATTTCATGTCTCACTTCGGCGCGTTCAAGGGCGTTGCCGGGCTTGAGGGCATGACCTACCACAAGCTCGAGTCGGTTGAAGCCTCGGGCGATCCGGCCTCCACCTATAGCGAGTCGGCTAAGGGTGGTGGGCACGACGTCAAGCTGACATGGAGCGGCCTTGGCAAGCCGTTCTGCTTCGCGCTGCCGCCCGAACAGTCGGCAACGGGCAAGCATTCCATGCCGAGCCTGTTTGTCGGCTGCCAGGACGCCACCATTACGGTGAACGGCAAGCAGCTCGCCGGCAAGCCGATCCCGCGCGTGATGGCCGGAAATTCGCTGACGACCGCGATGCTGGCATTCTCCGAAACCTGGATTCGCGCGTAACGCTCCGTATCTACGCACGACCGTTGAGCACTTCTGAGGGCGTACCCAATCGGGTGCGCCCTCTTTGCATCGTGACCGCTTAACAGCATGCGAGCTAGCCCTCTCGCAGACAATCCGTTACGAGAGCATTGACGCGGACGATTTCCCGAGCGAGCCTTGTGCCTGACGCAGCAAGGCAAGGTAGGCACCGGCCATGACGCTTCTCCACTTCAAGAACTTCTCGATGCTCGATCCCGATCGTGACGAGCTGATTGGTGGCCACGAGCTGCTGGTCGAAGGCAATCAGATTCGCGAGGTTTCGGAAAAGCCGATCAAATCGGCGGATACCGACGTTATCGATTGTGGTGGCCGGACGCTGATGCCGGGCTTGATCGATTGCCACGTGCATGTGTTTCTCAGCGAAGTGTACCTCCGACGGTTGGAGGATATGCCTCTGACGCTGATGACCGCACGCGCCGCGAAGCTCATGCAAGGCATGATCGACCGGGGTTTTACCAGCGTGCGCGATACCGGCGGGGCCGATTGGGGCATCAAGAACGCGGTTGATCAGGGCTTTCTCGCGGGGCCGCGCCTGTTCATTGCGGGCAAGGCGATCGGGCCGACGGGTGGACATAGCGACGGCCGCCGCCGTACGGACCCAGGTACGCGCTGTCATTGCTGTAACGCTCTAGTGTTCACGATGGGCATTGCCGACGGCATTACCGGCGTGCGGCGAGCCGTGCGCGAGGAAATGCGCCAAGGCTGCGACCAGATCAAAATCATGATGTCCGGCGGTGTCGCATCGCCATACGATCCATTGGATAGCCTGCAGTTTTCTCCGGCCGAGGTGGCTGCGGCCGTTGAAGAGGCGCATGCGTTCGGACGCTATGTCTGTGCGCACGCCTACACGCCGGAAGCGATCACACGTGCAGCCAACGCCGGTGTGCGCACGATCGAGCACGGTAATCTGATCGACGAGCCGTCAGCCAAGCTGATGGCCGACAAGGGCATGTTCCTGATCGCCAATCTCGTCGCCTATTACGCGATGAAGGAGCGTGCGTCCGAATTCGGCATGACCGCCGAGATGCTGGAAAAGAACGATCTTGTCATCGATGGCGCACTGCGCTCGCTGGAAATCTGCAAATCGGCCGGTGTTCCCGTGGCCTACGGCAGTGATCTGCTCGGGCAGCTTCAGATCGATCAGAGCCGCGAGTTTTCGTTGCGCAGCCGCGTCGTGAAGCCGATGGAGGTGATCCGGTCAGCGACGACAATCGGCGCAAAGGTGCTGCGTCACGAGGGTAAGCTCGGCTGCATCAAGCCGGGCGCTTTCGCCGACCTTCTGGTTGTCGATGGCAATCCGCTGAAGGATCTGGCGGTCCTGGAAGGTCAGGGCAAGCACATGCAAGTCATCATGAAAGCTGGGCGGTTCCATAAGAACACGCTGCATTGATTGGTGGCCGGATCGTCACTTCAAGCGCACATCGTGGCGGGGCGCGCCCCAGTTGGCCGCCGCTGCCACGACGCGATCAATGTCCTCCGCGATCATCAGGCGCTCGGCAACGAGACGTTCGGCGGCTTCGCGAATGGCAGCCACGTAGGCGTCTCGGTTCGCATAGCGTTCGGAAATGGATTGGCGGGGGTCGTTGGTTGCTTTCCGTTCCTCTGCCGAGTCGGGAAACGGAATTGTGCTGCCGGTGAACTCGTGCATGGCGCCGTTGCCGAACCAGCGTGCCCGCAGGTTCCATCCGGTGTAGGTTGCAAGCGGCGCGGCCACCATCGGCGCCCGTACGCCCGCGACGTCGTTGCCGTCCGCATCGACCGAGGGAACGAGCACGGTATATCCGTCCGACGAGATAACGCGCGGCGGCTCGTCGAGGATGCCGTCGGCAAAGCCTGGGCCGAAATCTAGCCGCGGAAGCGTATTGGGGCCAGTGGGTAATCCAATGCCGGGAATGCGCGGGAATTGGGTCAGCCAGTCTGACATATTCACCAGCGTTCCATCCGCGCGCGTGGGGATGCGGCTGTCGGGTGGAAGTGTGCCATCCGTCGCCCAGGCATCCATGGCATCGAGCATGCCGCGGAACAGCATGGACGTCCAAACGATGTTCAGCGGGTTTTGGCAGATGCCGCGTGCCGGTGCTTTGGGTTGTGGATCGGCAAAGTGCTGGGAACTCGACCACATGTAGACCCGCACGGTGTCGGGTTGGATGAGATCATTGCCCTGAGTATCCGTGTGCACCAGAGATCCGCGCCGTTGCCAGTATTCCGTCGCGGTTTGGGTATGCAGCACCAGCGGATCGGTTTTTGGCCGCTTCAGAATGGCGTCTGTTTTTCCGGTGAAGTGATCCGCCGACGGCGCATAGGAAAACGGGAAGCGATCGGCGGCGTTGTGATGGTCCTCGTATTGCTGGCCGGCGGGCGAAACAACCCGCGCGAACCGGTGGTTCATCCACATCAGACCGGCGCCCGAGACGTGCGGCAGAAGCCCGTCGAAGACGCGTCGTCCGGCGTCGTCGGCGTTATAGCCGGTGTGCAGAAAATCGCGGATGCAGCGGCCGGTTTGTGAGCGGCCCCAGCCGTACGCCTTCTCAATCGCGATGTCGGCCAACGGATTTGGGACACCGTTTTGGTCGGTTGTCCCGTGTTTCAGGAAGGTCACGAACTGATTGACGGCGAGATGACCGAGGCCCAGCACTAGAGGATTCTTGGCTTCGTAAATCAGTTCATAAATCCATCCGGTGTCGAAGCCGGTCGGGATATGGATATGACAGTCGGACGGAATGATCGCCCGCTCTGTGCCCTGATTATCGAGGCCGCTGCCGCCTTCCACGCGAGCGAACCTCCACTGGGACGGCGGTACTGTTTCGGGCGGTGAGCCCGGATAGCGCCGGCGCGTCAGGACGGCCGATGAGGACTCCAGGGAGACCGTCGGATAGCTACGCGTGGAAACCCAGCCACTGAGAGGGAAAGTCGTGATGCCGGGTTGATCGGCGATATACTCGACGCGGACTTTACCCGTGATCGGGCGGCCCGCATCGGTCGCGACCGGAACGTCCAGGATCAAGCGACCGTCGCCAGGATGCAGATCACCTTGCCAGGCTAGCCAGACGACGGAATATCCGCGTCGCATCAGATATCCGTTTCCGGCCTGAGCAGCAGAAATTGGATCGTTCGAGGCCGGTGCGTCATTGAAGAATTGCAGGCAACGCTTGTTGCCGCGATTGGCCCATTCGAAAAATATTCGCCGATTGGCAGCGCTGGCGTCTTGCGGCCTAAGGATCTGATAATCCGCGGTGAAACGGACGCGACCGTCGCTGTCGAGCGGTGCTTTGTCGAGGTCGACGATGCGTTGCTCCAGCTGAATTGTGGGATCGACGGCGAACGTCACTCTTCCCTTGATTCGTTCATAGGATCCGGCGGGGCCGAACGGTGTGCCGGCCGCGAATGATCGACGCTCGATGTCGTGAAGTGTGATCAGGCTTTGCACGTGATTTTGCCCCGAACGGCAAGACGCCGCTATTTTATCTCGCATTCTGAAACAATTTTGATCTTGCCTCGTGTCGGTGTTCGCGACAAAACTTTTTCTGCAGGATACGTCTTATGTCACGCGTGAGGTTTTCTTACCTCGCCGTACGACTTTCGTGGGACCGGTATGACCACTGGTAACGAGAACAAGAAATCACTCCTGTTCAGAAACTTCGGGCTTTTGGACCCGCGGTTCGATGAGATTCGCGACGGCTACGACGTGCTCGTCGAGGGCGACAAGTTCAAGGAAGTCTCGGATAAGCCGATCAAATCTGGCAGCGCCCAAGTCATAGATTGCGGTGGTCGCGTCCTGATGCCGGGGCTGATCGACTGCCATGTGCACTGCATGCACAGCGAAGTTTATATTCGGCGGCTGGAAGATATTCCGCTGACGCTGAACACGGCGCGGGCCGCGGTGCGGGTGCGCGAGATGCTGGATCGCGGCTTTACGACGGTGCGCGATACCGGTGGTTCTGATTGGGGGCTGAAGGCCGCCATTGATGAGGGGTTGTTTCCCGGACCGCGCCTGTTCATTGCTGGACGCTCTCTCGGCCCGACCGGGGGGCACAACGACAACCGCGCCCGCACACAGTCGCCACCCTCCTGCTTTTGCTGCAATGCGATGGTGTACTTGCGCCAAGTGGTCGATGGCGAAGATGAGATGCGGCGTGCCGTGCGAGAGCAGATGCGTCTGGGCGCCGATCACATCAAGATCATGGTGTCGGGCGGCGTCGCCTCTCCATTCGATCCGCTCGATTCATTGCAATTCTCAATCGGCGAAATTGAAGCCGCGGTAGAGGAAGCGCACGCCTTCGGGCGTTACGTGTGCGCACATGCGTATTCGCCAGAGGCGATTCAGCGCGCGGTCGGCAACGGCGTACGCACCATCGAGCATGGCAATCTGATCGACGATGACAGCGCCAAGCTGATGGCGTCGAAGGACGCCTATGTGGTCGCGAACATCGTCGCCTACGTCGCGATCAAGGAGCGGGCCGCGCAGTTCGGTATGCTGCCGGAAATGCTGGAGAAAAACGAAGCTGTCCTCGAAGGCGGATATCGCTCACTTGAGATTTGCAAGCGCAATGGGGTGAAGGTCGCTTACGGCTCTGATCTGCTTGGCGCTCTCGCCAACGACCAAAGCCGCGAATTCTCGATCCGCACCACGGTTGTCCCGGCGATCGACGTCATCCGCTCTGCAACTCTGATCGGCGCGGAGGTTGTGCGGCGACCAGGAAAGCTGGGCGTCATCGAGCCGGGCGCCTGGGCGGATCTGATTGTCGTCGATGGCGACCCCCTGAAGAATATTCAGCTGCTGGAAGGTCAGGGTCGGCATCTCAGTGCGATCATGAAGGGTGGAAACTTCCATAAGAACAGGTTGGGGCAGAACGCGTAGTGGAGTGAGGTGGGAGAAATGGCGGCTCCGACAGTGTTCGGCGCACGACGACTGGGCGGGTGGATGCTGCGCGGTGCGGCGGCATTCACCATGCTCTACATTCTCACGCCTCTGATTTTCGTAACCTGGCTTTCGTTCTTCTGGCAGGAAATTCCCTCATTCCCGCCTGAGGGTTACTCACTCCGCTGGTACAAGGCGATCGCAACCAATGACCGGTTCGTCAGTGGGTTCCTGCTGAGTTTGCAGCTCGGTGTGATTGCGACGGTCATCGGCCTGATGGTCGGTGTGCCGGCGGCGTTGTGCCTATCGCGCTTTAAATTCACGGGACGCGAAGCGCTCAATAGTCTGCTTCTGCTGCCCCTGATGGTGCCGGGCATCGTTCTCGGCATGGCGCTGTATGTGTCTCATGTCGAGCTTGAGATTGCGACCGGCTGGCCGATTCTCGGTTCGCTTGGCGGATTGGTCGCGGGGCATGTCCTGGTCGTCATTCCGTGGACGGTGCGTCTGGTGACGGCCAGCCTGGCAGGTTTCGATCGCACATTGGAAGAGGCGGCGCAAAATCTCGGCGCTGATCGCTGGACGACCTTCCGGCGGATTACGATGCCATCCATTTTGCCCGGTGTGGTCGCCGCGGCCATGTTCGGTTTTGTCTCGTCATTCGGCAACCTGGAAATGAGCCTGTTTTTGGTTGGCCCCGGCCGCACGACGTTGCCGATTGCCATCCTTCAGTATCTCGAATGGAAAATCGATCCGACCATCGCGGCCGTCTCCGTCATGCAGATCCTGCTGATCGGTGCGGCAATGCTGATCACGGATCGTTTCGTGAAGATCAGTCGCGTGGTGTAGCGGGAGACCTATGGCAAGGCTGGAACTCGATCGTTTGTCGAAACGCTACGGTGAATTCATCGCTGTTCGCGATGTCACGCTCGATGTTGTGGAAGGTGAGTTCCTGGTTCTGCTGGGACCGTCGGGGTGCGGTAAAACAACGACATTGCGCATGATTGCCGGCTTTATAGAGCCAAGCGGCGGAGCGGTGCGCATCGGTGGTCAGGACATCACCGCGCAGCCGCCTTGGAAACGCAACACCGGACTGGTTTTCCAAAGCTACGCGCTGTTTCCGCATTTGACCGTCAATCAGAACGTCGGTTTCGGTCTGGAAATGCGTAAAATTCCACAGGCCGAGATCGGTGAACGAACCGCGGAGGCGCTGCGGCTGGTGCGGCTCGATCATCTGGGCGAGCGCTTGCCCCGGCAGTTGTCTGGCGGACAGCAACAGCGGGTGGCGTTGGCGCGTGCGCTGGTGTTCCGTCCCGACGTGTTGCTGCTCGATGAGCCGCTGTCGAACCTTGACGCAAAGTTGCGCCACGAGGTGCGCGTCGAAATTCGAGAACTCCAGCGGCAGCTCGGCCTGACGACGGTGATGGTGACCCACGACCAGGAAGAGGCCCTGACGATGGCCGACCGGCTCGTCGTCATGAGGGAGGGCTCGGTCCGGCAGGTCGGCACGCAGCGCGATCTTTATGAGCGCCCAGCCGACCGTTTCGTCGCTGGGTTCGTGGGGCGCAGTACATTTCTTGACGGACAGGTCCGCGATACAGGACTGTTTCATACCGAAGGCGGGCTTTCGTTTCGTTGTGATGGCGCAGCGAATGGCAATGCCACGCTCGCCCTCAGGCCGGAGCGGATATCCATCGCGGCAGTGCCTATTCAAGGCATGGATAATTGCGTCGAGGGAA
>JAEYYQ010000388.1 GCA_023428365.1 Pseudomonadota bacterium
TCTTCCTGAACAACATGGGGAAACGGCAATACGACGCCGCCGCGCGATTGCCACCATGGTGTATCATTGCAGGTGAGACCTCACAAACAGGGGATCGGGTTGGCCGAGATATCCACGCAAAATCGCATCGGCGGCAACGCTGCCGAATTTACCGTGTCGGAGCTCGCGGGCGCCATTAAGCGCGCGCTGGAGGACGGATTCGGTCACGTGCGGCTGCGTGGGGAGATTTCCGGCTTTCGTGGCGTCCATGCCTCCGGGCATTGCTATTTCGCGCTCAAAGACGACAAAGCCAAGATCGAGGCGGTGATCTGGCGTGCCGTGATGCAGCGGCTGAAGGTGAAGCCCGAAGAGGGCATGGAGGTCATCGCCCAGGGCCGAATCACGACCTACCCAGGCTCCTCGAAGTACCAAATCGTCATCGACGCGCTGGAACCGGCAGGCGTTGGCGCGCTGATGGCTCTGCTGGAAGAGCGCAAGCGCAAGCTTGCCGCAGATGGGCTGTTCGACGAGACGCGCAAGAAGTCACGGCCGTTTCTGCCGCGCGTGGTCGGGATTATCACCTCGCCCACCGGCGCTGTGATCCGAGACATGCTGCATGGCTTTGATGAGCGATTCCCGGTGCGTGTGGTGGTGTGGCCAGTGCGCGTGCAAGGCGAAACAAGTGCTGCAGAGGTCACGGCAGCAATCCGCGGCTTCAACGCCCTGCCGGCCAACGGCAAAGTTCCTCGTCCCGACGTTCTCATCGTGGCGCGCGGTGGCGGCAGCCTGGAGGATCTGTGGGGCTTCAACGACGAAACGCTCGCTCGTACTGCCGCGGCCAGCCAGATTCCGCTGATTTCGGCTGTCGGTCACGAGACCGACTGGACCTTGATTGATCTGGTTGCAGATGCCCGCGCGCCCACGCCGACCAAGGCGGCCGAATGGGCAGTGCCGAAGTATTCCGAGCTGATTGAGGGGGTTGGGGGTCTATCGCTGCGCCTGGGCACTGCCATTCGTCGCTCTGTTGAAGGCGCCCGGACCCACCTGAAGGCGGCAGCACGTGGTTTGCCACGCCGGGAAGATCTGCTCGCATTGCCACGTCAAAGGTTCGATGCGGTCGAGCGGAGGCTTGGGCGTGCGCTCCTGGCCAATACACGAGCGCATGCCATGCAGCACGCACGCGTCCAGGCTCGGCTCCATCCGCGCCTGCTGACGTCCAGACTGACACGCAGTCGCGACCGGCTGGATTCGCTCAGCCACCGCAGCCGCGACGGACTTTCTCGATTGGCCGGCACGCAACGGGCGCGTTACGAGCGCAATGCAGGTCGGCTCAACATTGAGGCCGTGCGGACGCGGCTGTCGCGAGCTGCGGAACGACTGGCCACCTGTGGCGAACGCGTTCAACAAGCCTACACAAATCGGCTCACGCACAGGCGATCGCATCTCATAAGCATATCCAAGCTTCTGATTTCGTTGAGTTATCAGGGCGTCTTGGAGCGTGGCTTCGCTCTCATTCGAGGTGCGGACGGCCAAGCGATCCGTTCGGCCGGAGGGGTGCAGCCCGGCAATGCCATCGAAATCGAATTCGCCGATGGTTGCCTGGATGCCAATGTGCGCGGCGTCAAAGGCAGCGGTGGAAAGCCCGTCGCCAAACCCCGGCCGTCCAGCATCGTCGACCCGGCGCAGGTCCGCTCGCCGCGCGGCAAAGGTGGCGGTACAAATGGCGGGCAAGGTTCGTTGTTTTAAGCGGCTTGGGCGCGCCGGACCTTGACGACAGCCGCGCCATTCGCGATGTCACGGTGGCAACGATTGGATGCGCTACAATGAATCGTTTTGAGAAATTGTTTGGCTCGCATGGCGAGGCCAAGGTTCGCTATCTGGACGGCGAATTCCAGGTGATGTCGCCGGGCGATTATGTGCGGTGCGCGGTCACGGGCGCACAGATCCCGATGACGGAGCTGCGCTATTGGAGTGTCGAGCTTCAGGAAGCCTATGCTACGCCTGAAGCATCGCTCGAACGCTATCGTGAACTTCGGGCACGCGAGCGCAGCAAGTAAGATCGCAATAAGCTCACCCCTCGGTCCGAGAACCGAGGGGCTTGCAACGCGCTGGCTAGCACATCAGTTCTTGTTCATCCGGTTCCAAAAGCGCGCCGAGAAACAGCGGCCGACAACGGTACGCGAAACCACATCGCCACTCCGGTTGTATCCGAGCTGGACCCGGCGCGGGCCAAAGCACTTCGTCTGCGTGCGCACGACTGACGTTCCATAGTGAGAGTGAGAGTTCTTCCATCCACCATAATAGCCAGGTGCCGCTGACGCGCTTGAAGTACCGGCGCCGATAGCGGTCAGACCAACGAGAGCGGCTGCGAAAAGAGCGGGTTTGATCATCTTAGGGCTCCTCAACGTTTTTGCTTTAGCGTTTCGGAGCGACTGTCTGCCGTTCCGATACGTTGAGATTGGCACGTCGTTGATGAACGTCTGCGGAGTGGTTCGTTCATAACGAATTCACCATTCGGGCACAGCTGGTTCGTGCGCCGGCAAACGAAAAGGGCCACCTTGCGGTGGCCCTTCGTGAGTTGAAATCTGCCGTTGGCAGCTGGGCTCCTAGGCCCGAGGTGCTCGTCAGATGGAACGCGGAGGCTGCTCCAACGTCCGGGTCGCGAACACAAGCCTCACCGGCAGAGTCCACATCTCACTCGACATCGGATCACCTCCTTTCCGTAGT
>JAEYYQ010000429.1 GCA_023428365.1 Pseudomonadota bacterium
TGATTCGGTTGAGCAGAGCGCTTGGCGGCACTTGCGGGGGCAATCCGTGACCGCCAAATTCCGCGTCGACCTCGCACGCGCCCGCCCAGAAATGGGGGCCGTCGCCGATCGTCGCCGAGCCGACGGCGTTGACGACGGTCAGCGCCGCGACGCGGAAGCCGGATGGTGTGACGGTGCTGGCCGATCCGAGGCCACCCTTGAAGCTTACGGTGCTGGCTCCAAAACCGCCGCCCACCGAACCGAGGGGAAAGGCTCCGGTAGCAGCGGTTTCGGCAGCCTGCCAGCCGAGATCCCAGAATGGCGGCATCCGGCCCCAGTTCTTGTTACCGCCGTTGAGCAGGTCGAAGGTCGTGGCCTGCGAGGCAATCGGAACGTTGATGTCGCCGATCTGAAAACCTCGGCCTTGCGCACGCAGGTAGGAGACAACCCCGCCAGCCGCATCGAGGCCGAACAGCGATCCACCTGACAGGACAACGGCGTCGAGGCTCTGAACGGTCATTTCGGGGTCGAGCAGGGTGGTATCCCGACTGCCCGGCGCGCCGCCGCGTGTGACCCCCGAGGCGACATTGGGCTTATCGAAAATCACGGCAGTGACACCGCTGATCGCCCGTACGTCATGGGCATTGCCGACCCGTAGCCCAGAAATGTCCGTTATCAGATTCATGTCAGCCCTCTGTCAGAGTCGCGAGGATAGCACCTTCCGCCACCTGCTGACCTTCATAAGTATTCAGCTCAGCGACGGTTCCCGCGCGCGCTGCCGTCAGGACGTGCTCCATCTTCATAGCCTCGATGACGGCAACGGACTGGCCTCTATCGAGTGTGTCACCCTGGGACACGAACACCTTGGTGACGCGACCGTTGATCGGTGCGCGGATGCTCGCGCCTGCATCGTCGCCATCGAGAGCCGAGGTGTCGCGGATCGGCCAGGACAGCTCGATGTGGAGCATGTTGTGGACTACAAACGCGCAGTCATTTTCTAAAACCACCGTGGGCGGACGTATCCTCGCATCCCGATCTGCTGTCGTTCCGGCCTCAATGTCTAGGAAACCATCACGCCATGTCATCGTAACGGATCGCGTGGCGCCATCTACCGCCACTGAGATCGACTGTTGGCGAGGTGGTCCGAGTTGGAACGCATCCCGGGCGCTCCATGGGCTGTTGGTCCCATTTCCGGCTGCGCGGGCACGTGCATCGAGGTCGTCCTGACGCTGACGGATCATCTCCATCACGCCCGCTACGACTGCTACCGTGTCGTCTGTTTGAGCCGTGAGCCGATCGATATTGCGCGCTATGAACCCAGTATCGATTCTGGCGCTTCGAAAATCTGGATGTGCGAGCAGCCCGTGGAGGAATGCAGCATTGGTTTTTACACCGGCGACGGTGGTGTCTTCCAGTGCACGGAGCAGCACCGAAATGGCGGTTTCGCGATCCGGCGCGTGGGTGATCAGCTTGGCGATCATCGAGTCGTAGAACGGCGAAATGACCGAACCCGTTTCGACGCCTGCATCGACGCGCAGTCCGCTCTGATCCGGCACGTCGAACGCTGCAATCCGCCCGATGGAGGGCAGGAAGTTGCGCGCCGCATCCTCGGCGCACAACCGCGCCTCGATGGCGTGGCCGTTACAGGCGATTGCGGATTGCTTTAGAGGGAGTGGCTCGCCCGCGGCGACGCGCAATTGCCATTCGACCAGATCGAGCCCGGTGATGGCCTCCGTCACAGGATGCTCGACCTGAAGCCGCGTGTTCATCTCGATGAAGTACCAGCTCGCCGACGCCGACAGCGTTCCGCCTTCGACCAGGAACTCCACCGTGCCCGCGCCGCGATAGCCGACGGCTTTCGCGAGCTTCACCGCCGCCGTCGTCATCTTGTTGCGCAGCTGCGGTGTCATGCCCGGCGCAGGTGCTTCCTCGATGACCTTCTGGTTGCGCCGCTGCAGCGTGCAATCGCGTTCGAACAGATGCACGACATTGCCATAAGCATCGCCGAATACCTGCACTTCGATGTGACGCGGCGCTTGCACGACCTTCTCGATCAGCACACGGGCATCGCCAAACGATGATTGCGCTTCGCGCTGGGCGCTGGCGAGGAGTGACGCGAAATCCTCCTCTCGCTCGACGAGCCGCATGCCGCGCCCGCCGCCGCCGGCCACCGCCTTGATCATCACCGGATAGCCGATCTGGCGCGTAGCTTTGGTGAGCGTGTCGAGATCCTGCGCGTCACCCTGATAGCCGGGAACAACCGGGACGCCAGCGTCGATGGCGATGGCCTTGGCCGCCGCCTTGCCGCCTAGCTTGCGCATCGCATCCGCCGTCGGCCCGATGAACGCCAAGCCCGCTGTCACGGCATCTGCGAAGTCGGCATTTTCGGAGAGAAAGCCGTACCCCGGATGAATGCCGTCCGCGCCCGTTTGCTTGGCAGCGGCGATGATCTTGTTGATGTCGAGATAGCTCTCGGTGGCGGGGCCGGGACCAATCGGCACTACCTCATCGGCAGCTCGCGCGAACGGCATCGCCAGATCGGGCTCGGAGGCGACCGCTACGGTCCTGATGCCCATTCGGCGCGCCGTGCGGATGATCCGTAGCGCGATCTCACCGCGATTGGCGACCAGGACCTTTTTCAGCATGCGCTCCGTCCCTATCGCAGCGGCCTTTGGGTCTCTTATTTGGCCGTGCAGAATCCATAGTACTGCGCAACGATCGGTTCGCCGAGCAGCCCGACGTGACGAGAGTGTA
>JAEYYQ010000629.1 GCA_023428365.1 Pseudomonadota bacterium
TCGCAGATCCGCACCGCGCCACAAGATCCCGGACTTCGGGAAAATCGGGAAAGAGGGTCGTGGGACTGGCGCCAAGAGCAGCGGCGGTCAGCGGCATAATTCGACAAATGCGGGCCGGTGAGGCGCCCGCAGCCAGTTCCGCAATCGACACGCCCGCGCAGGCGGATACCAGAACATGATGCAGCTGCCATGGCAGGTCGCGAACAGCTGACATGACGTCTTTTGGGCGCACGCAGAGCAAAATGATATCGGAACTTCCCACAAGCTCTGCGTTGGTACGCGTCAAACGGATGTTATGCAGGGCGCCAAGGTGGGCCGCCTGACCGCGCGGCGATAGCAGCATATGCTCCGGCGAAAAACCGCTGCGTAGGAGCCCGGCAATCAACGCCTCAGCGAGATGGCCAACGCCAAGGAAACCGACAGTCCGTTGCATATCAGGCCCGCCGACGGATCGCAGAGGCGGAACCGCCCGGCGAAGCGCGACGCACATCATCGGCGAGAGCCTTCACCAGTACATCGATCGTGTCACACGGTACGGCCCCGGTTTGCCGGATCTCATCGGCGACATCGACAGGAAGCGATGACGCGCTATCGTCCATGATCTCGTTGAGCCGTCCACCTACGAAAACACGCGGAGCAACGCCGCGGCGCGCCAGTTCGCCTCGCAGCCGCTGTGAAAAGCTCAGCGCGACGCCGTTGTAGGTTGAAACCGCAATACCGTGCGCCCCGCTTTCCGCGGCCACATCCGCAAGCACGTCCGGATCAACACTGACGCCGCCATCGACAAGCTCGATGCCAAGCTTGCCAAGCACGATCCCGAGCAACCGTTTGCCGTAGAAATGCACGTCGGTTGTAGCAACGACGAGTTTGCTGCCGCTGGCACCGACAACCTCAGCATCTTGGGGATCAATGGTCGCCAGAATTTTGTCGGCCAGATTATCGATTTCACTGACGAATGGGCTGGTCACAGGCTTGCCATCGTCTCTATCGCCGAACCGCGCCTCAAGACCGAGCGGACCGATACGACGCAGCGCGAGCATCACCTCGGCCGGATCGGTGGTATCGAAACCAGCGGACTCCAGTCCGTCACGCAGACGTTCATAAAACCGCCGGCCGCGCGACAGCATCGACTGGGACAGCTCTATCGCAGCCGTCGTCGACATGATCGGCGCAAGATCCGCGACCCGCTCGACCATGCGCCGTGCCGCCAAGTGTGCATCGACAATCTCGTCAATGGTCGGGATACGCTGGGCTTCGGTCACGGGAATCGGCGTCAGCGCCTGGCCCGAATGGCGATTGGCGAGGGCAAAGGCGTCGACCAGAATATAGCTCGCCAACGCACCGTAGTTGGCCGTCGGGACCGGGCCGTACAGCGTCGTATTGCCGTAGAACATGGTGCCCGGTGTCGGGTTCACCTCGGCCATCGCAATCTGGAATGCCAAGCGTTTGACTGGTTCCGAAAACGTGTGGCCGAAGCAGTGCCCGAGCGGGGCGCCGATCAGGTCTTCCACGATCCAGCGTTCGACCATCGCAAAGCCGACCGTGGCACCCATGTCCTCAAGCCACGCGGCGTAGCCGTCATCCAGATTGGAATGGACAAGCATCGGCACCGATTGTCCGGCAATTAGCCCAAGCGCCTCCACCGTTGCCAGCGTCGTTCCGACATCATCGGTCCAGCCCGGCAGACGGAAGGTAAAATACTGCGCCAGATTGCCGATCGTCGTCGAACCTGCCAGCAGCGCCGCGCTGACGTTTTCGACCGCCGACGGCATTCCGAGAACGAAATCGCCGAAATGTGGGGCGACCGGCGCCATGTTCGTCAAGCGGATGAAATCGTCCGGACCCTCCAGAATGAGGCCGGTTCCGCGCGGCCGCCCGGCGCGTTCGGCGCGCGGGTAGCCCATGCTCCAGTCGAGGCAGATGCCGTAGCGATCAGGCGCCGCAGCAGCAGTTGCTGCAAGACGATCGTGGACCTCGGACCACGCGCGGCAACTGTCGTCTAAGGATCGGTAGCCAATCTGGGCGTGAAACGTGAAGCGCTGCTCTGCCATGGCGCGGCGCTTGAACTCCAGTTCACTCGACACCCCCTCCTTTGCAAGCCAGGGCGACTTTCCCACTTGGATGCCCTTGGCCCGATCACGACCGCGCGCCAAGCGCTCAAGACCGCCGAGCGATCCCTCGGGCAACACATCATTCCGCCGCAACGGGGCATCAGTTGAAATGGTCGCGCGCATCGGGCTTTCTCTTTGAACATCAATGTCGGCACAAGCCGCCAGAGCCACCTAGCTTACTTGCCCAGTCAGCCACAATAAACGCTGATCGTGCCGGCAACGCCAGTGCCTTGGGCTTCGGCCTCGCTGCTCGCAATGCGCGTGACAGCTGCGCGAAACCCACCGCCGGCTGTACACCGCCAAATATCGCTTCTGGCTAGAGGCCGCCCGACGCCCTATTTTTTAGGAAAGATCGGAACGCAGAGATCGCCTGAAATGCTCGAATACGTCCCATTTGCGATCCTGCTCCTCTTCGGAGTCGCTGGCGCGTATCTTGGCTTCGTCGTGTGGAAGGACTACCGGCGGCGTCACGCGGAGCTTGAGCACGACGCAGCAACCAAGGCCGATCAGGCGCGATCCGATTGAGCGGCTTGCCTGCGACCGGGCGCGATACGGGAACCCAATTCGTCGGGCGCACCGAAGTGCTCAAAGTAACGCGGATCGATGCGCTCGACCGGCAGCACGATCAGAACGTCGGTGGTTCCAAACTGACGATCGATCACCGCGCCGTCGCCCACCATGGCCCCGAGACGCAAATAGCCCTTGATGAGAGGCGGCATGGCCCGCAACGCCGCTTTCGCGTCGATCTCATCCTTGGCGAGACGATCCATCGAAACGAACAGCCGGTCATGCGCGCGCACCCGCCATTCCTGCGGCGCCCGCGCATGTTGATGCAGGAACGACAAAGCAGCAGCATGCTCGTCCGGATCGGTGCCTTCGAAGCTCGCACACCCGATCATGACGTCGACCTTGTGCTCGCGCACATAAGTCCACAGTCCGTGCCAGAGCAGTTCGACGGTTCGCTTGTTGCGATAAGGTTTGAGCACACAGCTGCGACCCAGCTCCATGAAGCGGTAGGTCGGCCGCTCCGCAATCAGCGGCGCGATGTCATATTCGCTCTGAGTGTAGAAACCCAACGCGCGCGTGGCCACTTCTTGACGCAGCACGCGATAGGTGCCGACCACGCGGGGCTGGCGTACGCGCGCCCAGTCACGTGCAGATTCGGCTTCCGGCGCGGTGTCGACGACCAGCAAATGATCGCAGGCAGCGTCGTAGGCATCGGCATCACGGCCGCGCATCTGCGTCGCGAAGTTCGCCCGCGCCGACATCTCGTTGTAAAAAACCTCGTAGCGCAGCCGCTGCGCCAGCTTTACATCAGCTCTCGTGCGCGCGAGCCGGACTTCCAATGATCCGATTTTTCCGTAGATTTTATCAGCGTGAGGCCGCGCGGCATTCGCAAATCGAGGCAGCTTCTGACCAAACGAGAGGGCCGGCCGGCGGCGGCCATCGCGCACCGAACCTTTGGCCCACCGGTTGACACTGCGGATGACGTTCAATGGGTCCAAGATGGCTCCACCCCTGTTTAGCTCGTGCCTTCGAAGCCAACTCAGCACAATCGGGCGATGTCCACTCCCAGCCGACCGGACCGATTGATCGAATCACGGCGCCCGCCCGCGCTAATGCTGGTTAAGAGAGCATTACCACAGGACTATGACAACTCGGCAATTTGAACTGGAGGGCAATCCTAAGCCGCGCGCGGCTTAGACTCGGCCAGAGCCTCAGATGGAGCTGCGGACTGTGCGTGCTGCGGCAGCCAACGGGCCAGCAGGGCATCGAATTCCGACCAGGAAAACGGCTTCGACAGGTAGTCGTCCATGCCAGCCTCCACGCACATCCGCCGATCCTCGGCAAAGGCGTTCGCGGTGACTGCGATCAGCGGCGGACAGGAGCGACCGGGCGCGATGACCGTGGCGGCATTCTCCCGGAGTGTGCGGACTTCGCGGGCCGCTTGCAGACCATCGACGCCCGGCATGTGCACGTCCATCAACACAAGGTCGATCGCAGGGCCGGTTCCAGCCAAGCTCCGTTTGATGGCATCCACTGCTTGCTGGCCATTCTCGACATGGCTGCTCGTGCAGCCAGCCCGGCGGATCATGCATTGGGCGAGCAATGCATTGATGGCGTTATCTTCGGCTACCAGGATGTGATACTGCGCGCGCTGCTCCTCGGAATCATCTCCCGCCGGCACGGCTTCTGGCCGCTGTTGACGAACAGAACCCTGCGGTCCGGTGATCTGGGCCATCAACGACGTGCGCCGAACCGGACGGACGAGATAGGCATCAAAGCCATAGCGCTGGAACGTCGCCAGTCGCGATCGTTCAGACGCGGTGATAAGAACAACGCCGCGTACCGGGCTGCTTCCAGCCTTCTCGCGCGCCAGAGCCATCAATTCGCCAGCAGCGCTCGGCTCGGCATTGGCATCGATCAGGACAAGGCTAACCGGCTTTTCCACACCGTCCAAGGCAGCCTTGGCCGCTTCAAGATCGCAACCATCGATCTCGGTGACGAGCATCCCCTCGCCGCGCAATGTTGCCGCGATAGCTTTGCGTTCGATGGCAAGATCGGAGGCAATGAGAAGATGCTGATCCGCTCGCACGGGCTCCAGCCGTTGTGAGGCAACAGCGTCCGACTCCGGGATAAACGCCCCGACCGTCAGCTCAAGCGTGAACACGGAGCCCCGGCCGCGCTCGCTCTCGACCCGAATATCGCCGCTCATCGCCCGCGCCAGACGGCGTGAGATGGCAAGCCCGAGCCCTGTTCCGGTAATGCCGGCACGCGCTGCTGTCTCAGCTTGCTCGAATTCGGCAAACAGCCCGGCCATCGATGTGGGCGTCAATCCCGATCCGGTATCCTCGACACGCAGAATAACGTTCCAATGGCCGCTCGGCCGCATCTCAGCCGACGCCGAAACCAAAACGCCGCCGCTCTCGGTGA
>JAEYYQ010000457.1 GCA_023428365.1 Pseudomonadota bacterium
GGTCGCAGGTATCGTCGACAGCATCGCCCCCGTCGCGACTTGCCCACTCGATTCGGCTATTTCCAAAACATCCATTTTTAACACGCAACACGGAGTATTCAACAGGACGTTGTCTGATCTACCCGCTACTCCGGGCTGCACAAATGAATCGCCGCTTTGGGTCAAAAGCGCACGATCGGTGGGGCAGTGGGTCGTCCGCTCTGCACTTGAATGCAGACCTCCTGGCCGTGGAGGCCAGCAAGGTTTGGCAAAATACTGTCTATTTCCGCTAGTGGGACGTCTCTTCCAAATTACTCAATGGAGTGAGAGCCGTGAGCAGACTGCAGATTGTCGCGTCCGCTGCACCCACTATTGACCAGCAACAGTCCGCCAGCGTCAATTAGCATGTCCTAGATCTACGAAACTGAGCCATCGCAAGTGCTTGCCGACGGGGGACGACCATGACGCCCGCCAATGAGATTGACGAAATCCGGGCATTATTGGGTTCGAAACCAAGGCCCATCGGGTGGGCGGAACGACGAAATCGTCTGGACGAGGTTGGATCGATTTGGCCAGTGGCCGACGACGTTCGCATCGATCCCGTTGACCTCGGTGAGTTCTCCGGAGAGTGGTCCATTGTACCGGGCAGCGACGCGTCGCGCGTGCTGGTCTTCTTTCATGGTGGCGGTTTTTGCTCGGGATCTATTCTGAGCCACCGAAGATTGATTACCGAAGCAGGACGAGCGGCAGGCGTGCGAACACTGGCGGTCGGCTACCGGCTGGCACCCGAGCATCCCTTTCCTTGTGCACTCGAAGACGCGCTGGCAGCTTGGCGCTACGTGCTCGATCAAGGCGTTTCTGCCCGCCACATCGCCTTAGGCGGTGATAGTGCGGGAGGCGGCCTGTCTGTTGCGCTGATGAACATAATTCGCGCTCGAGGAGAAGAGGGTCCAGCATGCGCTTGGCTGGCATCACCGTGGACCGATCTCACGATGTCGGGTTCGACGATGGCTAGTAAAGACGGCGTCGACCCGCTGATTCACAAGCCTTACCTCGAGGAACTTGCCGCTGCATTTGTTCCAACCAATATCGATCGGAATGATCCCCGCGTCTCAGTGCTATTTGCAGATCTCAAAGGGTTGCCACCTCTCCTCATTCAAGTTGGGTCAGAGGAAACGCTTCTAGATGACTCGGTCAGGTTTGCAGCCGCTGCCGGCACTCAGCGGGTCCGCGTCACCCTGGAGATCTGGCCAGATATGATCCACGCTTGGCCGTTGTGGAATGCCAAGCTTGAGGCGGGTCGTGCGGCTCTGGCGAGCGTCGGGCTATTTGTCCGTCAACATATGTGAAGCAGTCACTCGAGTCATCGGACGACTGCTTCTTCTCCGTGTAGACGTCATGAAGGCGCCGGCCGCCGAGGCTCGACCGCGCACTCTGGCGCCTTACGTCAGGTCAGAAGCGCCCCCCTTTCGAGATCCATTTCGAAGGTTACAATCTTCCGTCGCCGAGAGCTTGAAGAGGTAACTCCGCAGTTGGGACCAATCGGCCATGTGCGGCGCACTGCTCCGTACCCTTCCCGCGGCAGCTATCTCTGCAAAACCGCCCAGAGACCGATGCATCGCCGGCTCAGATCAAAGCCGTGCTGACGCCGTTTGAGGATCATGGGACGTGGACCATGACCGAGCAGCCATCCAGACCGCGTTCCAGTCCGCGAAAGGACCATGCGCAGGCGGACCTGTTCCGAACACCCTCTCACGAGCCGGTCCGTTGCCACATGCCGCGCAGACGCCCGCCAACATCAACGGTGACGGTCGATGCCCGGCCGACTGTCGCGCTCGACAAGCCATCAGACCACGTCCGGTGCGCGAACCTCGTGGCGACCGACGCCGGGATGAACCGGCTGCGCATCGCATAGACATGCGCGTCGCCACGACGGCTCTGCTGAGGGTTATAGAACCGCTGCGGCAGCATCAGGTACAGCTGATGCTCGGCGCGGGTCATGGCGACGTAGAGCAGGCGGCGCTCCTCCTCGAGATCGGCAGCGTTGCCGGTGGCGAGATCGGAGGGGAGGCAGCCGTCGATGACGTTGAGGATGAAGACGGCGGCCCATTCCTGGCCTTTGGCGGAATGGATGGTCGATAGTGTCAGGTAATCCTCATCGCGCAGCGGCGCGCCAGCTTCGGCGCTGCTGGCGTTGGGCGGATCGAGCGTCAGATCGGTGAGGAACTTGGCCCGCGTCGGATATCCGGCAGCAATCGCCGCCAGCTGATCGAGATTGGCTTCGCACGCCTTACCGATGATGGCTGGCGCCTCCCTAGATGACCCAGAAGCCGGTGTCGATCTCATCGATCATATCAAACACGCGAACATCCTCGATGAATTCATCGATCGGCCGGTCGCAATAAAAGTACAGCAGTTCCGCCGCGGCGCTGGCAAGCGCCTGCCGAAACTGCACGGCATCAACGCCACAAAGCTTGTCCTCGAGAACGACGTTAGGATCAGGATTGATCGCGACCATGATTGCTTCGCGAATTGTATTTTGGAGCTGATCGTGCATTCGCATACGGGCTCCCATGACACGGTTTGCTGCATCCGGATCGCATTTGATAGGTTTTTGCATTCGCTTCTCCTTTGCTATCGTCAGGTGATTTGCTGGGGCCGAACCGGCAACAGTGTGCATTGCCCGCCAGCTGGTTCAGCCATATTATTTCCCAGTCGTCCTCCGGTTCGCGACTTGCCGGGCAGGCAACTGTTGTCTCCAGCGCTTCCATCGTTCCTTCTGGATCCGGCTGATCTTGGCCCGACCTGCAGCCGTCCGTGGGCCGGTTGAGAGACCGCCGTGACAGGGGCAGCGACCTCCGCGGCCGCGCCCCTTGCGTTGGCAGGGATGACCGGCCCGCGTTCGCGCGCCACACTGGTGCGGCACTGCGCGGTTGGGCCCGGCGGAGGGACCCGT
>JAEYYQ010000499.1 GCA_023428365.1 Pseudomonadota bacterium
TCTCGCGGGTGGTGCCGGCAACGACACGCTCAACGGTGATGACGGCGACGACATTCTCGACGGTGGCGAGGGCGATGACATAATCGACGGCGGCGCCGGCAACGATACGATCATCGGCGGAACCGGAAATGACATCGCCTATGGCGGTTCGGGCGATGACGTGTTCGTCGCATTCGCCGGTGATGGTGACGATCATTACGACGGCGGAGAAGGTACGGACACATACGATGCATCGAGCACAAGCGCCGATCTGGTTATCGATCTGACAGCCGGGACAGCGGTAAGTGACGATGTCGGTACGGATACGCTGAAGGATATCGAAAAGGTCATCGGTGGTTCGGGAAACGACGTGATTGTCGCGAACGAGGCGCCCAACGTTCTCGTCGGCGGGCCAGGGCATGATGTTTTTGTTTTTCCGTCATCTTTGGCAGCCGGAAAAGGGCGCAATCGCGACAAGATCCTGGATTTCGAAGTCGGAGATCGCATCGATCTCGACGACATCAGCGATGAATTCGAGGACGCCTTCGACGCGACCTTCGTGGACCACGGCATACGGCGCTTCGTGCTGATCAGCCATCAGGAAGAGTTCAGCAAGCCGGGCGAGCTGAAGTTCAAGTACGACTATGATCCGGAGACCAATCGGCCGGTGACGATCCTTCAGGGGAATATCGATTACGACGCCGAGGCAGAATTCGAGATTGAAATTGCCGGACACTACGAACTCAAGGATCGCGACTTCTATGGCCAGGCTTGAAGCCGGGCGTGTCATGTGATGGTGCACTGATGACCAATTCCACACCTTCGGCCGGCTCAAGTTTTTCGATCGGCCGGCACGTGTTGTTTGCCACTCTTGTCATGCTTGGATTGTTGGGCGGCATAGGGGGGTGGGCGGCAACCGCAAGCCTTTCCGGAGCGGTCATAGCGCCGGGTACCTTCGTCGTTGAACTGAACGTCAAGAAGGTGCAGCACAGCTACGGCGGCATCGTCTCCGAGATCAACGTCAAGAATGGCGACCTGGTCGAGGCTGGCGAAGTTCTTATCCGCCTCGATCCCACGCAGATCGGTGCGGAAATCGCCATCATTCGCTCCCAGATCACCGAGATGACCGCGCGCTCCGCGCGTCAGGCCGCGGAGCGCGATAATCTACCCGCGGTCGTCATGCCGGTCGCCCTGCTGGCTCTGGGCGACGATGCACGCGCCGCTGTCGACGGCGAAATCAGACTGTTTGAAGAAAACCGGCGAACGCGCGAAAGCCAGAAAGAGCAGCTGCGCCTGCGCATCGAACAATTGGAGGAAGAGATAACGGGTCTCTCGGCGCAGCGCGACGCCAAGGGTGGCGAGCTTAAGCTGATCCAAAAAGAGCTTGAGCAAATCCGCTTGCTGCACAGCAAGCAGCTCACCGTAGTTTCTCGCGTTTACGCCATGGAGCGCGAAGAAAAACGGCTTGGCGGAGACTTTGGTGGCCTGATCGCGCAGATCGCACGGGCGAAGGGACAAATCAGTGAGATCAGGGTGCAGATCCTGAGCGTTGATGAAACTGCGCGGGCGCAGGCGCAGCGCGAACTGCGCACCATCGAGTCACGCCTGCCGGAACTCAACGAGCGGGAAGTGGCCGCACGTGACAAGCTCAACCGCATCGAGCTGCGCGCGCCTCAGAAGGGCATCGTGCATGAGCTCGCCGTGCATACAGTGGGTGGCGTGATAACGGCGGCTGAGCAGGTGATGCTAATCGTGCCGGAGGAGGACAGCCTGACGATTCAGGCGCGGTTCTCGCCAACCGACATCGATCAGGTCGTCGTGGGCCGGCAGGCAAAGCTCAGGCTGTCTGCGTTCAACCAGCAGACAACGCCGGAACTGGACGGCCATGTCATCCAGGTATCGGCCGATGTCACACTGGATCCCAAAACCGGCCAGAATTATTACGTCGCGCGTCTGGAAATGGACGACAAATCGCGCCGTACTGTAGGTGAGTTGAAGCTTGTGCCCGGCATGCCGGTCGAAGTGTTTATTTCAACCGGCCAGCGAACGGCGCTATCCTACCTCTCCAAGCCGTTCACCGATCAGATGAACCGCGCATTCCGGGAGTAAATGCGCGGCGGTGAGCGATTTCAATCGCCGCTGCGCATGACTGGAACCTCTGCTTACGCGCAGAGTTCGCGCAGTTCTTCCACCGCGGCGCCCGGGCCGGGCAGGACTGGGCAGGACGCGCTTAAGACCACACAATGGTAATCAGCCGAAGCCATCGTCAGCCAATCGCGACCGCGGTGATTCGGCGGACGAGGCCTGACGCGCCGGATTGATGGCGAGCGCCGCGAGGTGATGCGGTGAGGCGGGTCATGGTGAGACGACAGTGTGGGCGCTAATCCTTGCCGTGTTTTGTACGACTCTGGACGTGCGTGAAGCCGAACCTGCCCTTGATGCAGAGGTTGCCGTGGCTGACCGAATGATCGTGTGGTGACGTTACCTTGACGATCTTGTTGTCCTGGACGTGCAGGTTCACGTTACAGCCGACACCACAGTAGGTGCAGATTGTGGTTGTCTGGGTTTGCTGCGACT
>JAEYYQ010000531.1 GCA_023428365.1 Pseudomonadota bacterium
CGGACGCCTCCTCCATCAGCTTCTGATAGTGGCGGCGGACGTTCTGGCTTTCGCCGCGTAGGAAGCTGATCGCTTCCTCGACAAGCGCGCTGTAATCCTCAGGTCCGATTTCATTGGTGCACGGCGCCGAGCAGCGCTTGATTTGATAGAGCAGGCACGGCCGCGTGCGTGTTTCGAATACGGCGTCCGAACACGAGCGCAGCAAAAACGCCCGTTGCAGCATGTTGATTGTGCGGCCAACCGCGCCCGCGGACGCGAACGGTCCGAAGTAGTCACCTTTGCGGTTGCGCGCGCCGCGATGCTTCAGGATCTGTGGTGAGGCATGATCGCGGGCGATGAGAATGTAGGGAAACGATTTGTCGTCGCGCAGCAGAACGTTGAAGCGCGGACGGAAGCGCTTGATGAGATTGGCTTCCAGCAACAGCGCTTCCGCCTCGGTTGCGACGGTGACGAACTCCATCGTGGCTGTGGCGGAAATCATGCGTGCGATGCGATTGCTATGGCCGAATGTGCGGGCATAGTTGGAAACGCGCGCCTTCAGGCTCCGCGCCTTGCCGACGTAGATCACGTCGCCGTGGGCGTCGATCATGCGATAGACGCCGGGCGAGCTGGGCAGCGTCTTCAGGTATGAGGCGATGATGTCCGCGCCAGTCCTGCGCGGGGTTGTGTCCTGCGCTGGAACGGCCGTCTCCGGTGCCTCGGAATTGTCTTGTGGCATGGGCGAACACTTAGGCCGAGGCGGGCGTGCCGTCCAGTGACCCCAGAAATTGAGCAAGAGGCCAGCTAGGCTTTGGGTGTCCCGATGAGTTTGGCAGCGGCCGCTGCGGCTGATATCGAGCCGTCGAGGACGGCGTCGGACAGGGCGTCGATGCGGCCGGCCTCAGCTTGCTTTATTTCGGCGGCAATCAAATCGGCTGCTGCCCGGGCGATCAGGTAGCGGGCGCGTTTGCGTCGACGCTGCCGGGGAGGTATGGCAAGGCGGAGTGTCGCGACGGCATCAATAGCAGCGAGAAGTTCGCCGACGCCATCGCCGGTTGTCGCGGTCGTTTTGAGAACAGGCGTGGACACCGTTCCATCGAGCCGATGTGTTAGCGCAGCCGAGAGCTGTTGATGTGTCCGCTCCGCTCCTTCACGGTCGGCCTTGTTGACGACCAGGACGTCCGCGATCTCCAGGAGACCGGACTTCATCGCCTGGATGCCGTCGCCGAGGCCGGGCGCGGAGACCACGATACGCACATCGGTGACTTCCGCGATGTCGATCTCGGACTGACCGGTGCCGACGGTTTCCAGGAGTATGATGTCGAATCCAGCAGCATCCATGATGTCGATCATGCGAACGGCCGCCGGCGTGAGGCCGCCGAGGTGCCCGCGCGCCGCCAGCGAGCGCACGAAAACGCCATCGTCATTCAGCGTTGACGTCATGCGGATGCGATCACCGAGAATGGCACCGCCGGATAGCGGGCTCGACGGGTCGACGGCAATCACGCCGACGGTGCGTCCGGTTTCGCGGAGTGCACGCACACAGGCATCGACCAGAGTGGATTTGCCAGCGCCGGGAGGTCCGGTGAAGCCAACCGTCACGGCGCGACCCAGGTGGATTTGCAGGGATTGCAGTAATGCGCCGGATTTTGCCGATTGCCGCTCGACTTCCGTCAAGGCTTGCGCAATCGCGCGCCGCTGTCGGGCAAGCACGCGGCTTGTAAGATCGCTCGCGAGAGAGGCGGATTTGGCGTCGGCTTCAGCCATAACTCATCAATACCACACCCCGGACCAATGCCGACGCGGCGCTTCTGCGCTCAGGAGTCTCGTGGGGCTATAGGATTGCCCTGTCACGACGATCGGTGATGATTGCGGACGGCTCTCAAGTTCACGAAGACGGGCGACGCGATCCTCGGTACGCGGGTGGGTGCGCAACACCGAGGGTCCAGGCACGCGCCGGCCGGGCACCGGAAAAATCAGATCTTCCCAGAAGCGTCCGGTATAGCGTTCGAGCTTGTTGAGCGCGGAGACCAACCCTTGCGGATCGCCGGTCAGCAAAGCGCCTTCCAGATCGGCGTCGTATTCGCGCGCTCGCGAGAGGCCGAGTTGCAAAAGGCTCGATGCCAGAGGCGCAGCATAAAGAAGGATCACGGCTCCCCACGAGACGAACAGCACACCGAACATCATGCCCATGACATTCATCAGTGCCAGCATCATCGCGACTGTCGACATGGCTTGAGTGAAACGGCTGAGCGTATCGGCCAGACCCATCACCCAGAGGTCGTTGTTGCGGATATGGCTGACCTCGTGGGCCAGCACCCCAGCGAGCTCGCGCAGGCTTAGGGTCCGCAGCAGGCCTTCGGTAATTGCGATGAAGGGATTGCGGGTATTCCCGGTGGCGAAGGCATTCAGCGTCTGGCTCGGTATGACGAACAGGCGCGGCTGCACCGGCAGCTGGGCGCGCTCCGTCAGAACGCTGAGGACGTGGCCGACCTGGCCCGCAAGGCGCGGGTCAACCTCCCGCGCGCGATACATCCGCATCACCGCCTCAGGCGGCACGCGCGGAGCAAAAATGAGCAGGACCGCGACCGCCAGCGCCGCATACATCAGACCAGGCCACCCCCAGACGAGCAGGGCGGACACGCCCAGCACCCCGGCCAGGCCGCCAAGGAGCAGGACGGAGTGAAGCCGATTGCGGCGCTTGTGTTCGCGTCGGGTTTTGTCGTCGAGAAGCGCGGTCACGATGGGGAGCTTTTCCGACTGGGTTGAGAAACACCGAGCCTAACACCCATCGCAACCGGGGGAATAGGCGCAACTTTGGCCTCTCCGCTGCCGTAGGTGCTCACATCCGGGAGATCATCGCCTTCTCCGCTTCTGGCGATGGACGCTTACGCGAGGCGGCGGCGATCGCGGCCGAAACGATATCCTCGGCGCGGTCGACCACGGTGAAGTTCACCTCGAGGTCCTGCCGGATGAACTGGTCCGTCCGCATATGTTCGAGCAGGCGCAGGAAGGGCGTCCAGAAACCATCGATGTTGGCGATGATCACAGGCTTCTGGTGCTGACCGAGCTGCGACCATGTGAGCTGCTCGACCAGTTCTTCCAGCGTGCCAATGCCGCCGGGTAGCGCGACGAAAGCGTCCGACTTCTGGAACATCAGCATTTTGCGCTGGTGCATGTCCTCGGTGACGATCAGTTCATCGACGTCACGCAACATCTGTTCGCGCTCGGAAAGGAAGGCCGGGATGATGCCTGTCGCCCGTCCACCAGCTTTTCGCGTGGCGCGCGCCACTTCACCCATAAGGCCGAGATTGCCGCCGCCGTACACAAGGCCAATGCCCGTGCTGGCGAGGGATTTGCCCAGGGTTCGCGCGGCTTCCGCGTAGGCGGGCTTCGCACCCGAGCCTGAGCCACAGTAGACGCAGATATTTTGGACACCGGTGGTCAGTGTCGGTGCAACTATATCGTTCATGGAGATTGCCGGTAGGCTATTGGTTTTCTTATCGTTGTTCGTCAAATTCATCCTCATTCATATTGTGATTGTTAGGGCGAAGCGTAAGCCCCTCTCCCGTCCGAATTGCGACA
>JAEYYQ010000557.1 GCA_023428365.1 Pseudomonadota bacterium
ATTCAGTTCGGCAAGCCGATCTACAGCTTTCCGCGAGTTGCCAATAAAATCGTGATGATGGCAGCCGACGTGATGATGGCGCGCCAGCTCAGCTATTTCGCCGCCCGCGAAAAGGATCAGGGCCGGCGCTGCGATCTCGAAGCGGGAATGGCGAAACTGCTCGGCGCGCGCGTCGCCTGGGCCGCTGCCGACAATGCGTTGCAGATCCATGGCGGCAACGGTTTCGCCCTGGAATATCCGATCTCGCGCGTTCTCTGTGATGCCCGGATTCTCAATATCTTCGAGGGCGCAGCTGAAATTCAGGCCCAGGTTATCGCCCGACGGCTGCTGGAAGGCGCCAATTGACGGCGTGTTGCCGACGCATTTTCTGTTTTCCCTAACAGCCGCTCAACGAAAACCGCGGCATTTATCGGATATTTTGTCGCAAACAAACCCTTTCTCGCCAACCACGCAGTTTCGTGAACGCTGTGAATAACGGCCCCAAGCACCGCAATTGAACGCTGATCGCGGCGCCATTTATGAATGAACTGTCTCCCTGAATAAAAATGCGGCACACGATAAATTCGACCTGTGGCGGGTTTCCGAGTGACCGCGCGCTGTGATCGCGAACAAGATCCGCAAACGTCCTTTTTCTGGGCGCCAGACGACCTTGATATCCTGGATCTAATTCGCAAAATCTCCGTTCTCCGACAGTTTGTGTTGGTCACGGAGGAAACCGATGAACCGGGCATATAAAGAAAACGCCAGGCCAGCCGCATTGATAAGCTACGCTGCCCTTGTGCAAAACGCCCCGCCCGACGGCAAAACCTGCAATGATAATGCCGACGACGTTCACATCAGATTTGCCGCGAACATAGGCCGGGTTCTCCACGCCCGCGCGGTACAGAAACTGACGAGAGTTCTGGAACATCACCCCGGCGTTTTCGTGGTGTACAATGACAATCTCATCGCAATTCCCTCTCCGACCGCTCAAGGTTTCAGCATGTCTATCGTAACCGATAGGGGAAGATGCACTGTCGTTTTCGGACAATGGGAGGATGACTTCGCATCAGCCGACGAAGCTGTCGCTCTGATCGACGAGGCTCTTTATGGCGATGTGCGGATGCGGGTCGATATCGGTGAACGGGCGTCGCGTTGGGTGCTGGAGCGCCGCCTGCCAAGCGGCACCTGGATCGAACAGCCTCGTTCGTGCCCCGAGGACATCCCACAGCTCATGCAGCGGCACGTGAGAACTGCCTACCTGCACAACGATTTTCGGCGCATTCGCTGGACCGTCATCGGTCGCGATTAGTGCCGCGGCGACCGCTTTGACGTCATAAGCATTGGAAAAACACTTCGTTGGGAGGGCCAGGCGAAGCCGCTATATGAGAAATGTCGACGCCTATCCTGGGCTCGACCGCGGTGATTTCGGCAGTTGAACTTGCGCCGCGTCATCAAACGCTAAGGCGCCACGAAGTGTCTTCGTGGACTCCGAATTGTGAGGAGTTGGCAAATGACACAACCGATTCTCGGATGTCTCCTCGGTGCAACGACCAGCATGTGTGCTGGCCGCATGATGTGCACGACCTGCTGTTGTTGATTTAAGCGGACGCACAGCACCACTCACTGACCATCATTGAAGTTTGGTTTGAGACGCTGCCTCTGGCAGCGGAGGAGAGACTATGTCTGAAGGATATTCACTCGAAGATTCCCACGGCGAAACTGTCGGCATCGTTGTTCGCCAAAAAGGGGATCGCGGTTTTCGCTTCCATGCCGCCATCGGCAGGTATGATGCCTTGGATGGCCACCTGTTCGCCACACCTATCGCCGCGCAAAAGGCGGTCAGGGACTTCGCGACGACGAAGAAGAACAAGGCTCGTCAGTTGGCGGCGGAGGCGGCGTAATGAATACGATCATCGCCGCGCTCTCATGGGCTTGCGATCAGTATGCCAAGGCTCTGACCACCGCGTACTCCGACATTTCGGACGACCAATTCCGTGCACTGCGAGACGATGAAAAACTCCGGCAAGCGCACGAAAGAATGGCTTTAGCGCTCGTGTATTTCTGATCGTCCACTAACGGACTGCATTCCGGACCGGGCCCATTCGTGAGCCCGGTCTTTTTTATCACTCGCCATTCACGCCGGTCAGCTTGCGGATTGCCGCCTCGGACAGTTCCGCCGAGCACAGTTCAATGAATTGATACGCGTAGCGCCGCAGGTAACTTCCCTTGCGCACCGCAATCCACGTCGTGTTGGTTTCGAACAGGTGCGGGCAATCCAGAAGCTGCAGCCCGCTGTCGCGCTCTGGCTCAAACGCCATCGACGCAATGATCCCGACGCCGAGACCAAGGTTCACGTAGGCCTTCAGCACGTCAGTATCCATCGCCGACATGACGACATCGTGCGCGATGCCCGCCTGCGAGAAGGCTCGGTCGATGTTCGAGCGGCCGGCAAAACCCTCATGATAGGTAATGATCGGCCACTCACCAATCGCTTCGAGAGTGAGCGGCTGCACCGATGCCAGAGGATGTCCGCGCGGCACCACGATCCCGTGATTCCACGAGTAGTAGGGGAACGCTGCCAGGTTGGGCGTCTTCGACAGGGTCTCGGTCGCGATGCCGATTTCTGCCTCGCCAGCGAGCAGCATCGCCGCGATCTCCGGCGGGCTACCTTGATGAAGAACGAGATGGACTTTGGGAAAGGCCTTCATGAAGGCGGTGATCACAGGCGCCAACGCATATCGCGCCTGCGTGTGCGTGGTCGCGACAGTGAGCTGCCCCTGATCTCGGTCTGCGAACTGCTGGCCCAGCCGCTTGATATTTCCAACGTCCAGGAGAATACGGTCGACGATCTCGGCAAGTTCCCTACCCGGATCGGTCAAGCCCAGCAGACGCTTCCCCTTGCGGATGAACAACTCGAAGCCGAGTTCGTCCTCCAGGTCCTTGATGTGCTTGCTGACCCCTGATTGCGACGTGTAGAGCGCACCGGCGACCTCGGTCAGATTGAAGTTGCGGCGCACAGTCTCGCGGATGATGCGGAGCTGCTGGAAGTTCATATGAAAACTCTCAGTCTGCCAACCAGGGCACTTTGAACGGCTCCCTGCACGCGATTTCTGCCGCGGTGGATGGGACAATAAGATGAAAAAATATTCCTAAAAATGCAAATTTGAAAGCCAGAAATGGAAATCTAAATCTACCCACTCGAACAATTGAAATTTCATCCTGCGCCCTGGAATTTTGTCATTCGATTCCAAGGTTCCATCAACTCGCACAGCATTCGCTGCAGGCCCCCTTCGGCCTGCAGCGTCTAGATGCCCCAAGCCCTCCAGCTTAATCAGCCAAGCGCTCGGCCATCACGGCAATGGTGCGCGCGTAGACGTCCGCCCGGTTCCAGGCCTTGATGACATCGTAGTTCGGGGAGCCCGGCTGCCACGAGGCGCCGCGCTTCCAGCCGTGCGCCTGCAGATAGTGCGCCGTCGACGCCAGCATGTCGGGGACGCTCTTGACGAGGTCGCGGCGCCCATCGCCATCGAAATCGACGGCATACTTGTCGTACGAACCCGGCAGGAACTGAACCTGTCCGATCTCACCAGCCCAGCCACCCCGCATCTCTTCCGGCCGCATGTCGTTTCTCTGAACGATCCTCAAGGCAGCCATCAGATGTTCGGAAAAGAACGCAGACCGGCGACAGTCGTAGGATAGTGTCGCGATGGACTGAATGATCGAATACTTGCCAGCGCCGTCGCGGCCGAAATTCGTCTCCAGTCCCCAGATCGAAACCAGGATTTCCTGGGGAACGCCATAGCGCTTCTCAATGCTCGCCAATAGAGCGGCGTTGCGCTTCATCTGCGTACGGGCGCTGTTGATGAGATACGTGCCAACGCGGCGCTTGTAGAACTCCTCGAAGCTCAGCTTGAAGGATTTCTGCGAGCGATCCCGGCTGATGACCGCCGTATCGTAATTGACGCCGGCCAGTGCTCTGTCGATCGTCGCTTGCGAGATGCCACTGGACCGGGCTTGCGACTTGAAATTTTCCAGCCACGCACTGAATCCGCGGCCATCATTGCCGCACGAGGCCGCGAGCACTGGCGACGCACTGAGCAACAAGCCCGCACCTGCAATGGCAAGACACGCGCGCAGCCTCATGGTCAGCCTCCCCCTCAACACCATCTGAACGACCTCCTCGTCTCGTTACGCCCAATGACTGATCCGCTGGCTCGATGACTTGGCTCAGCAATTCACCGTTCCTCATGCCGAGCGTTTAGCAACGTCATGCGGAAATGACCACTGTTTCAGCGTAGTGCGGGAAGGTTCAGTCAAAGTTGCGGCAGAGCGCAAACAGCAGACGTCGCGATCTGAAAACCGGCGTGGTCCAGATTGCAGAGTTTCCGGGTGTTGCGAAAATCAGCAGCTCAGCTGGCGCTGATTTGTATTGTCGGCCAGCGCCCCGGCAGGTCCGCCGCTGTCTGACAGCGCAGCAAGCGCCTCGACGTCCCTGAGATATAAGGCATTCTGGGCCGTGAGCTCAATCAGCCGCTGGTTCTGGAGTTGAACCAAGGCCAGCGCGAGCAAGTCGATGCTGAGGCCGAGATAGTCCGCAACAATCGCGCTATTGGGAACGTCGTCGATGAGGTAGGGATCGCGACCTTCGCCACGATTGCGCCGGGATAGCGCGACCAGAAGAGCAGCCAAACGCGCCACAGGACGACCCTGGCCTTGCGCAGCTAGTGTCTCGCGCCGGTACTCAAACTCGCGGATGATCGCCGCGTTCAAACGTTTGTTCGTCCGCTGATCATCCGGACTGATGTCATCGAGAGCATGACGCGGAAGGCAGGTAACCCACGTCTCAGCGACGGCGCGGGCATTGCACACATGGGTCGGCAGAAAGCCCATACCCACGATATCACCAGCAAAAGCAAACTCTATAACGTCCGGTTTTCCGTCTGGGCCAGTTGTGTAAAGCCAAATCGCGCCTGAATCGATCCGGTAGAGATCCGACTTCAGATCACCGATCTCGAACAACAGTTCATTGCTGGCAAGAATGCGCGCGGAGATTTCACGGCCATCTCCGCCCATATCGCCTTCCGACGACACCGTTACCGGTCCCGACCCGGCCTCGGCAGCAACGCGCGACATAAACAACTCCACACACCTCACGTTCTATTTGCACCAACCAAGAGATTGGCGCAACGAAACTTAGAATTAAATCTAACCTAAAAGTCTTAACGGCTTCCTATAATCGGTCAGGCCCCAACCGATCATAAACTCATAGGGCCCCCCTTGGGTTCCACGGCAATTTCGCGAACCAAGCGGTTGAGTTGTGTATTTTATGAAATAAAATCAGATAGTTGTGGCGAGACCGGTGTGGATCGGACCGCCACTATGTCTTCCTGGAGAGCCGAAAGCTCTCACGTTAACTATTTAGCTCCGACCCGTTTCATTGATTTAATGGGCGCTCGTCCGCGGCCTGAACGCTCCGCTATTTCCTTGTCCTGCGCTTCAATGAACTCCAATGCCGGATCATCTCCATCCAGCCCCCCCAGCAGAGAGCCCGGCACTCTGCGATTGGACGTAATCGTTCCGTCCTCATATTCGACATTGAACAGAACAAATTCAGCTTTGGGCGTAGGCTTTTTGCGAGCCATGAAACTTTCCTTACCTCAGTCTATTCCCGTCGGATGCTGTTAGAATTTTCGCGAATGAGCATCTCGTCCCGCTGTTAGCGTTCGAAGATGCCCATTGCGCGCATTCTCCTCCAACGGGTCAGGCGGTTTCGCTTTTGTCGGACCGATACCCCGGCCGCTGCTTATGCCGCTCTCTGCGCTGTTGATTGCCACCCGAGCGGCCATCGGCACCGCCACGGGCACGATGGAAGCCGGGCTTGCGCGCCTGCCGATGATCGCCGCCGCCAGATTCCCCAGCATTGCCCCATTTCCTGTCACCCTGATGACGCTGCTGTGGCCGATCACCCGAGCGCGCGTCGTGGCTCCGGCCACCGTGTTCGCGTTTCTGTCCAGCGCCGTCATGACGGCGATCACCCCCACCTCGGGCTTCCGAACGCTCCTGGGACCTGCCGCCATCGCGAGTCGGCCGGTGGCCACCTCGGCTATCCTCTCCACCCTCTCGACGCCACGGGCTGCCATGATGACGCTCACGCGCACGGTCGCCGCCCGAACGGGCCTCACGGCTGCTCTCGCCATGCTCGCCGCGTGGCCCGGTGCTATGAGCCGGCCGCCCGCCATCACCATGACGCTCGGAACGACGGTCGCGACCGTTGAAGCCGTTCTCTTCACGGCCACGGCGTTGCCCATCGCGCCCGCCTAGCGAACTCTCACGGCCCCTCGGGCCGCTGGAATGCCGCTCACGCACACCGTCGCCGGAGCGGGCCTCGCGGCCTGCTTCACCGTGCTCGCGGCGTGGGCGGGCCCCGTTGGAAGCCCGCGCGGCATCGCTGCCCGCCTCAGAATGGCGGTCACGACCATTGAAGCTAGCCCCCTCACGCCCGCGCCGATGTTCGCCACGGCCTCCCTCGGCGCCATCACGCCATTTCCTCGGCGGACGCGCACCATCTCCAGTGCGCGCACTGCGTCCCTCTCCGCTACGATCTCTCGGCGGGCGTCCGCCTGTATTTCCACGCCGGCTGCCACGCACAGGACGCGGCGTCACCTCCAACGGAACCGACGTGTCCTGACGGCGATCCTCGTGGGGAATGGACTGCCTTGTGAGCCGCTCGATTGCCCTCAGCCGATCGCGCTCCTCGATGTCACAGAATGAAATCGCGCTTCCGGAAGCGCCGGCGCGCGCGGTGCGGCCGATCCTGTGCACATAGGCTTCGGGAACGTCAGGCAGCTCGTAATTGACCACGTGCGAGACGTCGTCGACGTCGATGCCGCGCGCGGCAATATCAGTTGCAACCAGCACACGGATCTTCGAGCGCCGGAACATATCCAATGCGATCTCGCGCTGACGCTGGCTCTTGTTGCCATGGATCGACGAGACGTCGATGCCGCATTTTTCCAGATGCTTGGTCACCCGATCCGCGCCGCGCTTGGTTCGCGTAAACACCAGCACGCGCGACAACGCGGCGTCGGCGAACATCTCGGACAGCAGCTCCGGCTTCCTCTTGCTCTCGATATGGATCACACGCTGGGCCACGCGCTCTGCCGTCGTCGCGACGGGTGTCACGGCGACTTTCACGGGATCGCGCAGAAAATCTTTCACGAGCTCGGCAATCTCATTGGGCATGGTGGCCGAGAAGAACAGCGTCTGCCTGCGGACAGTCAGTTCCTTGACGATCCGCCGGATCGGTTTGACGAAGCCGAGATCGAGCATCTGATCAGCCTCGTCCAACACCAGGATCTCGGTCCCGTGCAGGAGGACGTTGCGCTCGGCCACGTGGTCGAGCAGCCGGCCCGGCGTCGCGATCAGCACGTCGACGCCGCGTGCCAGCGCGTGAATCTGCGGCCGATGCGCGACGCCGCCGACGATCACGGCAACGGACAGGCGCATGTGGCGGCCATAGGCGCGGAAATTGTCGGCGATCTGCGATGCCAGCTCCCGCGTCGGCGTCAGCACGAGCACGCGGCAACCCTTGGGCATTGGCGCCCGCTGGTCTGAGGCCAGACGATGAAGAATCGGCAATGCGAAGGCTGCCGTCTTGCCGGTTCCCGTCTGGGCGATGCCCAGCAGGTCGGATCCGGCCATCACGACGGGGATCGCCTGCGTCTGAATCGGCGTCGGCGTCGTGTATTCCAGCTCCCCAAGTGCCTTGAGGATTGGCTCGGCGAGACCGAGTTCGGTAAATT
>JAEYYQ010000566.1 GCA_023428365.1 Pseudomonadota bacterium
TGATTGCGGCCATCACGAGCTGCACGAACACGTCGAACCCGAGCGTGCTGATCGGCGCAGGTCTTCTGGCGCGCAATGCGATCGCCAAGGGGCTCAGGCCGAAGCCGTGGGTCAAGACCTCGCTGGCGCCTGGATCGCAGGTGGTTGCGGCGTATCTCGACAAGTCCGGCCTGCAGAAGGATCTCGACGCGATTGGCTTCAACCTCGTCGGGTTCGGATGCACGACCTGCATCGGAAACTCCGGCCCGCTGGCGCCAGAACAGGCGCAGACAATCAACGAGAATGGCATCGTCGCCGCGGCCGTTCTGTCCGGCAACCGCAACTTCGAAGGCCGTGTCAGCCCTGACGTTCAGGCGAACTATCTGGCATCGCCGCCGCTGGTCGTTGCCTATGCGCTGGCCGGCAGCGTCCAGAAGAACCTCGCGACCGAACCGATCGGCAACGATATCGATGGCAAGCCGGTTTTCCTACGTGATATCTGGCCCTCGAACGCTGAGATCCAGCAATTCATCGCCGACAATATTACCCGCGAGATGTTCCGGTCGCGCTATGCGGACGTCTTCAAGGGCGATGAGAACTGGCAGAAGATCAAGTCCGTTCCCGGTCTTACCTATTCCTGGAACAGCGGTTCCACCTACGTTCAGAACCCGCCGTACTTCGAGGGGATGACCAAGGATCCGAAGCCGGTGACCGATATCTCCGGTGCGCGTATCCTGGCGCTGCTCGGCGACAAGATCACGACCGACCACATCTCACCGGCCGGTTCGATCAAGAAGGATAGCCCGGCGGGCGAATACCTGATCGAGCATCAGGTGCGTCCGGCGGACTTCAATCAGTACGGCACACGTCGCGGCAACCATGAAGTCATGATGCGTGGCACGTTCGCTAACATCCGCATCAAGAACAACATGGTCAAGGATGCCGAGGGTAACGTGCGCGAGGGCGGCTTCACGGTCCACTACCCCTCCGGCGAGACGATGTTCATCTACGATGCGGCCATGCGGTATCGCGACGAAGGCGTTCCGCTGGTGATCTTTGCGGGCATCGAGTACGGCAACGGCTCGTCGCGCGACTGGGCGGCCAAGGGCACCAATCTGCTCGGTGTGAAGGCGGTGATTGCGCAGTCGTACGAGCGCATCCATCGCTCCAACCTGGTTGGCATGGGTGTTCTGCCGCTCGTGTTCGAAGACGGTCAGAGCTGGGCGTCGCTTGGTCTCAAAGGTGACGAGACGGTCTCGATCGCCGGCCTGGAAGCCGTGAGGCCGCGCCAGAAGATAGTGGCAGAGATCACCTCGCCGGATGGCAAGACGCAGAGCGTTCCGCTGCTCTGCCGAATCGATACGCTGGATGAGCTGGAGTACTACCGCAACGGTGGCATCCTTCATTACGTACTGCGCAATCTCGCAGCGGCAGCGTAAATCCTAAAACGGCAGGCCGGTCCTCGGACCGGCCTGTTTCTCATTAAATTGGTTACCTTTCGCTTCTTCCGGCTCACCCATTCGTGACTCGCAATTGAATTGGCATGAGAGGATAAGTCTTCGCCGGGATGGAGAACACGGGAGCATCATGCGTTTGCGGCTGAGCACATGGATAGCGGTGCCGGTCCTGATGACAGGTCTTTTTGGCCTCGGTCAGGGCGCCGTGGCGCAGGACGCCCAGGCGGCAGATGTGATCGAGCTGTTCACTAGCCAGGGCTGTTCGTCATGTCCCACAGCCGATGCTCTGCTCCAGCAATATGCCAAGCGGCCGGATATCGTCGCTCTTTCGCTTCCCGTGGACTATTGGGACTATCTGGGCTGGAAGGATACCCTGGCCAGCCCACGGTTTACCGGTCGCCAGCGCGGTTATGCCGAGAAGCGTGGCGACGGCAACGTTTATACGCCGCAGGTCGTCGTCAATGGTCTGGCCCATGCGGTCGGTAGCAATAAAGATGAGATTGATCGCGCGCTCGATAAGACCGCTATAAAACTGCGGCAGGTGCGCGTGGCCGTCAGCGCTCGCAGCGACGGCAAAATGATTGCTATCGAGACGATGCCGTCAGTCTCCCAGCAGGGTAGCGGAGCGGGCGGCACCATTTGGGTGGCGACGGTTCAGCCCAGCGTGGAGGTCGAAATCCAGCGCGGTGAGAACCGCGGGAAGAAAATCACCTATACAAATGTCGTTCGTGATCTAACCGCTGTCGGTAGCTGGTCGGGGCAGCCCGAGCGGATCGAGCTAAGCGAGGCTTCGGTTCTCAAGAACGGCAAGCAGCGTTGCGCGGTCCTCCTGCAGGAGGGCAAGGTCGGCGCTATCGTTGGCGCCGCCTGGATGATCGGACCGACGAACTGATCGCGCCAGCTGCGCGCGTCTTCCAAGAAAACCACCATAAGTCACCACGAGCGCGCGGCGCGTCGATGCTGTGCGGTTTCTGCGTTTTGGGCTTGGCGACGGCGAAAGGCCCGGTCGATGGCATTCCGCTCCGGGCAGCTCGGGGGGCTGAGGATCCGGAGCCCGCCGTGGACCGGGCCTGGGGCAACGATCTGAAATTGCTTCTGATTCGCGGCAACACGGGGGCGCCGAGGAGGCCGGACTGCGGCGGTGGCCGCTGAAAGGGGAACGGCCCGGTCCAAGTTGGGGGGATAGGCTCGGGGGGACTTTTGGGGGCGTCAGTTCCGAGCAGGACCGGGCCGAGGGGCGACACTTGCTATTATGCTTGGCATTGGGGCGGTGCCTTGGACGGACTATGGCTGTTTCGTGATTTTTATTACCGTTTGTTGCGATAAGGCTGCTGCATCGTTAATGCCGTTCATCATGCCCTTGAAAATTGCCGGGTCTCGCGCGACTATTATAACTACGAGGTGACAAGGAGGCGCCGTTGAGCGATTCCGACCCGATAGCATTAGGCCCGCGTCAAGCGGGCGGCTTCCAATCCAGCCCTGGGCAGCCCCACTCCGGGGCTATTGCGAGCACATCGACCTTCTTCAATCGGCGCGAACTCGACGACATTCTTGCGGTCTACGGCCGTAAGGTTGCGGCGGGCGAGTGGCGCGATTATGCGATCGATATGGGGCGCGACAAGGCCGTGTTTTCGGTGTTCCGCCGCTCCAGCGAGTGTCCGCTGTATCGCATCGAGAAGAACCCCAAGCTTGCGCGCAAGCAAGGCGCTTACAGCGTCATCGCTGCTGGAGGGCTGATCCTGAAGCGCGGCCATGATCTGCGTCGCGTGCTCCAGGTGCTCGAAAGCAAGCTGAGGCTGGTTTAAGCGTCAGCGCGGCGGTGTGGTGTCGCCGTCACCGAGCGAACGCTGCATCATGACGATGTCCAGCCAGCGGCCGTGCTTGAAGCCTGCGGAATGGATCGTACCCGCGAAGGTGAAGCCAAGCGCACGATGCAAACCGATGGAGGCGCGTTGGTTCGAGTCGCCGATGATCGCAACCATCTGGCGGTAGCCGTGGGCTGCGGAAATCCGAATAAGCGCATCGAGCAGGATCCGGCCAATCCCTTTCCCCTGCTGCTCGGGAGCGATGTAAACCGAATTTTCGATACTGAAGCGATAGGCGGGCCTGGGCCGGAACGCATTGACGTAGCCATAGCCGACGACGGTGTCGTCGACCTCAGCGACGATGTAGGGGAAACCGCCGCCGGTGATGGCTTCGTAGCGCCGCGCCATCTCGTCTTCGGTTGGCGGCTCCAGCTCGAAGCTGGCAGTCCCGTGCAGCACCGCAGGTCGGTAAATAGCGGTGATCGCCGGAATATCTTCCCGCTGTGCCGCTCGTACGATCGGTTTCCCCATCGCCCTGCCCTCAGATGCCCGTGCAGGTGGTTATAGCCCAGGAAACAGCCCAAAGGAAAAGGGCCTCGCAATCGGCGAGGCC
>JAEYYQ010000581.1 GCA_023428365.1 Pseudomonadota bacterium
AAATCGGGCCGAAATTCATGCAGCCGTTGAAATGCCAGGGTGTCATCGAGATGGATGACTCGGCGATGATCGTCCGCGTCAAATTCATGACCAAGCCCGGCAACCAGTGGCCAGTCCGCAGCAAGGTTTATGCTGAAATCCGCGCCCTGTTTGAGCGCGAGGGCATTCGTTTCGCAAGCCGCGAAGTTCGTGTGCGGGTCACCGATCGCGATGATCTCGACCCCGAGACGGAACGGACGATTGCCGGGGCCGCAGCGCAGCTCGCTCTCGGTCAGCCGCAAAAAAAGGTGACGGACGAAACCCGCTAAAGAGCAGGCAACGACAATCCCCAAAAGCCGTACGGCCGGTCACGGAACGCGGATGGGGACTGTGCGCGTTTTATCGCTGTTAGAGAGCTTTCAGCCCGCGCTGCACACGGAGCTGCGTCCCTCCATGATCGACCATACTTTACTCACTGATGTCTTTTCCTTCGTCAGGACCAGCCCGGAAATCACAACCGCTGCCGAGCTCCTCTCCAAGCTGGACGCTTCGATCGACAATGGGCTCCCCTTGAAAGTTCTCGGGGCTGCGCGGCTGCCGATCCTGTCTCGCGATTGGCCTTCGGCGAAGGTCGGCGAAACGGTTTTCCTTGGAAAGAACGCACCGCTTGGCTGGTGGGAGGATTACATCGCCATGTCGCGGCTGCGTCTGGATCAGGATCTGATGATGGCCCGCACCAGTCTGGCGGCGTTTACTTGGACCGAAAGCCGCCGGATGCTGGAGCCGATCGGAATCGACCGTTGGCCCTACGATCTTGCCCTTCAATATGGCATGCGTGACGGCCTGACGTGTCCGGTCGGCAACCGATGGATTCTCGTCTACTGGTCAAAAAAGCCACTTGAAGGACTACTGAGCAAGCCCCAGCGTGCTCTTCTCGCCATGGCTGCCAGCTGCGCCGCAATCCGCCTCGAGCAGGTCGCGCCGCGCGATCCGATGAGACTGCCGCGGCTGGCACAAGTGACCCCACGGGAACTCGCCGTCCTGCGCTACGCAGCCATGGGAAAGCAGGCAAGCGAGATTGCCGAAACGCTTGGTATCGGCGAGGAGACCGTGCGCAGTCATTTTAAAAAAGCCCAGCACAAGCTTGGTGCAAAAAACCGTACCCAGGCCGCCGTCGAGGCCGTGCGTCAAAACCTCATTCCTTGAAAGTCTCCCCGAATTCGGGGATGGCCGCAGCTTTCGCGCTCATTAAATTCCTGCCTCCAATTCAATGCGACGGGGACGGGACGAGCACGCGGCAAACAAGGAACACGGTTCAATGTCGGCAAGCTGGACGGATATGCGGATTCTGGTCGTCGAAGACGATATCGTCATCGCGCTTCCGCTTGTAGAGCATCTTAAGGAAGCTGGTGCTGAGGTCATTGGGCCGATCACCGACGTGTCCAGAGCGCTGCACATCGCATCTCATGACACACTCTCCGGAGCCGTTCTTGATGTGAACCTGGGCAAGCTCGACGTGTGGCCCGTTGCGCGGATGCTCGCATCTCGTGGCATCCCGTTCATCTTTGCAACCGCATCCAGCCCGGCGAAGCTGCAAGCCGCCTCGTTCGGCGACGTGCCGAGGCTCTCCAAACCGTATCGGGAAGCGGATGCGGCCGAGGCCCTTCTGTCGTTGATGCCACGGGCAGCAGAAAGATTGGAGCCACTCACACACGCGTCCGCTGGCGGCTTCGTCGAAGCGCCAGAGTTGCATTCAGCTAAATCCTGAACAGCGCATTTTAAGCAGCCAAGCACGTTTGCGGCTTGCCGCTTGAAGCGTGTGCAGATGAACTCGCATCCTCAGGAACCAAAATACCCGTAGACTGTTATCTCGCCGCACTGGTTCAGACGACTGCCCCTGCCCCCGCCGGGAGTCCGATTTCCGGAGAAGCTGCGATGACTGACAAAAGTTCGTTTACCCCAGACGAATGGAAAACCCTCATGGAAAGCGTCATGGCCACCGGCGTAGCGGTTTCGGCCGCTGAGCCGAGCGGGCTATGGGGCATGATGAAAGAAGGCTTTGCCAGCGCCGCCGTTCTCAGTGAGACGAAAGCGAAGCAGGATGCAAACCCGCTCGTCCGGGCCCTTGTCGATGACTTCGTCACCTCGGAGGGACGCCAGTCCGTGCAGAGCGGGCTGAAGGAAAAATTCCAGGGCGCCAAAGCGGCGGACATCAAGGAGAGGTCGATCGACCTGCTGCGTCAGGCTTCGGCGATTGTCGACACCAAAGCTCCGCAGGACGCGCCGGCGTTCAAAGGTTGGCTGGAACAGCTTAGCCAACGGGTTGCGGACGCCTCCAAAGAAGGTGGCTTCCTGGGCTTTGGCGGCATCCAGATTAGCGAGACTGAAAAGGCCACGCTGAATGAGATTACAAACGCCCTCGAAGCCAGCAAGGTCTGATATGAGCGAGCAAGAAAACCACGAGCAACCGAGATTACCCGAAAACCGCGCAACGGTCGGTCGTGCCGGCTTGATCTTCGGGGCAGCCCACATCGTCGGCCTTGGCGTAGCGCTCGCCCTTGTTATTGCCGTTTGAACTGAGCAGTTACGACCGATAAAAACGGAGCCCGAGGGCTCCGTTTTTTGCGGCCTTCGCTACCAACGCGGACCGATGTAGGGCGGATACCGACGCGCATCGACGCACCGGTCCCCATCCCAGTAACGATATTGCCCACAGCTCGAGGGGCGCGGCGGCGGCAACCATTCAACAACCGGCGGTCCGTAGTAGGTCCGCGGAGGTGGTGGCGGTGGCGCATATCCGTAAGTGCCATACACGGGCGCAGACGGAATGACCGGCCTGTCGATATAGCCGTATCCGTACGATTGCCGAGGTGGCGGCAGATCGTCGAACTCATCGTCGTCATCATAGTCTGAATAGGAACGATATCCCCGGTCCGTCACCGGTATCACCCGGTCCCCGTCCGTGAACAAAGAAGCCTGCATCGAGGACGGCGAGCCGATCGGAACCGCGCTCGCAGTTGTCGTAGAGAGGGCTGACAGTAGGCAAGTCGTAGATGCCAAGAGCGACCAACGCAAAACGTTGCGCATTTCATACTCCAATCTCCCGGCGTATTTATTATACGGCGCGGTGATCTTGGAGTCTCGGCCAAGATGAGGTGGTCGGAGGGTTCAGGACGATCCGCTCGGCCATCATATTGTATGAGGTCGGACGATGCAGGCGTATCTGCAGCACCAGCAAAAGACTTAGCGCCCGAAAAAATAAAGGCACGCCTGATCGACGGGCCTTCACTTCAATATCGTAACAGGGGTCAGAACGTCAGTTCAGCTTGCCCGTCAGGTCGCCAATGCTCTGGTCTACGAGACGAGCATCGACGTCGGCCGTAACCTTGCCCTTCAGGATGCGTTCTGCAGCAGAAATGGCGCTATCCACCGCTGCGGAACGAACCTCACCGAGAGCTTGCGCTTCGGCCCGCGCGATTTTCTCCTCCGCCAGCTTCGTGCGACGCTCCAGCGTCTCGGCCAGCCCCTTGCGGGTTTCGGATGCGAGCGCCTCGGCCTCACGCTTGGCTTGAGCGACGATCGAGGCAGCTTCCTGCTCGGCTTCGCGACTCTTGCGCTGGTAGTCGGCCAGAAGCTGCTGGGCTTCCTCACGGAGCCGACGCGCCTCGTCGAGTTCCAGACGAATCGCATCGGCGCGGTCATCGAGCGCCTTCGTGATCATCCCTGGAACCTTGTAATAGACCAGCAGGGCAAGGAAGCCGACAAAGGCGACCGCGACCCAGAAGTCAGGCGTCCCGAAGATCGAACCCGCAGCGAGCATCACCAGCATCGCATCACTCCCCCGCTACCGGGCTAAGTGCGCGCCGTGCTTCATCGGGACTGACCTCGGCCCCGATCAGCTTCGACACCACGGCACCGGCCGTATCGCTGGCAATCTCGCTGACCTGAGCCAATGCCTTGGACTTCATATCGGCGATGCGCTTTTCAGCATCGGCGACCTTGGCATTGACCTGGGCATCGACCCGACCACGCTCACCGTCGACTTCGGCGGTCAGCGCATCGCGCGTCTCACGAGCAATGGCGCTGGCACGGCCACGAGCCGCCGCCAGCTCCTGCTCATAAGCAGCAAGAGCCTTCTCAGTTTCGCCCTTGAGCCGCTCGGCCTCGTCGAGATCGCGTTGAATACGATCCCGCCGCTCCTCGATCACCTCGGCGACGCGCGGCAGAGACCACCGCGACAGAATGAAATATAGAACGCCGAACGTGATCGCGAGCCAGATGAGCTGAGGCGAAAAGTGGGGGACGTGAAGCTGAGGCAGCCCCCCCGACGATTGCGCCGCTTCTCCGGCCGCCGCGGCAAGCACGACTAGGCTAGCGAGCATGGCAGTCTCCAGTCAGCGAATGAACCGGGACGGCTCGCCTTAAAGCGAGGCATCCCGCGGTTCTGCGCTGATCAGCCGAACAGGATGATGAGCGCGATGAGCAGGCCGAACAGACCCGTCGCTTCGGCGAGAGCGAAGCCGATCAGCAGGTTCGTGAACTGGCCAGGAGCCGCAGACGGATTGCGCAGAGCACCCGACAGGTAGTTGCCGAAGATGTTTCCGATGCCGATACCGGCGCCGATGAGAGCGAAGCAGGCAAGGCCGGCACCGATGAACTTGGCGGCAGCTGGATCCATGGAAAAACTCCTTAGAGGTTTGGATGAAGACAAAGCGACCTGGAGACCGAGGCGGATGCCCCGGCCTCGAGACTAGTGGTGCATATTCACTGCATCGTTGAGGTAGATGCAGGTGAGCACGGTAAAGATGAAGGCCTGCAGGAAGGAGACGACGAACTCCAGTCCCGTGAAGGCCACCGTGAATGCCAGCGGCGCGATGCCGAAGGCTCCCAGACTGACCACGAAACCGGCAAAGACCTTAAGCATGGTATGGCCGGCCATCATGTTTGCGAACAGACGAACCGAGAGGCTGATCGGGCGGATCAGGTAGGAGATCAACTCGATGGGAACGATCAGCGGCATCAGCCAGAACGGCACGCCATCCGGCACGAACAGCTTCATGTAGCCGAAGCCATGACGGGCGAAACCGATCGCGGTAACGACCACAAACACCAGAGCCGCCAGAGCGAACGTCACGATGATGTGGCTCGTGACGGTGAAGGAGTATGGAAGCATCCCGAGCATGTTGAGCGCCAGGATGAAGATGAACAGCGTGAACACGAACGGGAAATACTTCATTCCCGCCTGCCCTACGTTCTCGCGCACCATGTTCGCGATGAACTCGTAGCTCAGCTCCGCCAGCGACTGCATGCGCGTGGGAACCAGCGCACGGCCGCTCATCGCCACCGCGAAGAAGTCGGCGATCAGAATAACGGCAAAAACCATGAATAGAGACGAGTTGGTGAACGAGGCGTCGTGGCCGAGGATATCGAGCTCCGTCAGCCGTTTGATCTCGAACTGATACATGGGGCCATGAGCCCCCTCAGCACCGGCAGTCGTTGCCACCCTTGTAG
>JAEYYQ010000033.1 GCA_023428365.1 Pseudomonadota bacterium
TTTCCGGGCTGCGAGCATGTCATGCAGCGCGGGCAGCTCCTCAAGATCGAGTTCGATTTCCGCGGCGATGTCTTCGGCTTCCGCGCGCGTCGGCGCGATGCACATCGCGACCAACTCGCCGACATGGCGGACTTTATCGGTCGCGAGCACCGGCTGAACCGATGATTTGAAACCCGGAAGCGCGGTATCGGCGCGGATTGCTGAAACGCCTGTCAAATCTTCCGCAATATAAACGTGGTCGCGGAGATGGGGAGGAATGACGATGTTGCGGATGCGGGCGTGCGCGAGAGGACTCCGAAGAAACGCGACTTCCAGCATTCCAGGTAATCGGATGTCGCCGACATACTGTCCGCGACCGCGCATGTAGCGATCATCTTCCTTACGAAGAAGTCGAGCTCCGATGCCCTGTTCCGTCACGCTCGGCGCCCCCAAACGGTCCGTGCTGCGAATTGGTTCTAAACATAGAACAAGTTGATCCTAGCCGTGTTGCGGCAATCGTCAACTGGGGACGATGAGAAAGAATGGGAACGATGCAGAGTTTCTCTTGGAGAAGAGGCGGAGTAGAGGAGGCTACTCGCGCTGCTCGCCGATCAGTTCGATATTCAGGCGTACGCAATCGCCACGATACGTGATCTCGCCGATGTAGATCACGATGCCTTCAGCGTTGGTCACGACGCAGCGCGCCTCCGCCGTTGGTGCGTTGAGAGCAACACCCAGATGCCGCGCCGTTTCGACGTCCGCTGCACCGATCGTAAATGTCTGATGCGCACGAGAAATCTCGATGTCGTCGCGTTCTCCCAGAACGACCAGGGCAACCCGGGATTGGAACAGCTTGGGCGTTTGGTCGTAGACATGCTGGGCGATGTGCACGCGCGCAAACGCGAATGGCTCGCCCGATCGCCGCTGAATGCTCGAGAGGAATTTGTAGGCAGGCGCTGGATCACCGTCCTCGGTATCGATGCGCGGTTCGCGGACGTCGTTGAGCTGGACGAACTCAGGAATGTTCCAGCGGATCGGAGATACGAGGCTTTCCCAGTCCGTGGCAAGTTGCAGCCAGCGATCGTTGCCAGGAGCCTTGATGACAAACGTGCCGCGTCCCTGGAAGGATTTGACGAGCCCCTCGCCGTGCAGGAGATCGATGGCCTGGCGCACAGTCACACGTGCGACGCCGAACTCTTTCTCCATTTCTTCGAGTGTCGCGATCTTATCGCCCACACCCCACACGCCATCGCGGATGCGCCGTCGCAACACCGAGGCCACCTGCAGATAACGCGGTACGCGGCTATCGGCATCCTGGCGAGCAAACAGCTTTCGGGTGCGATTGGCCATGATTGCGTGATCATCCCGTTACAAGACGGGCCCGGCTATGCCTCGGAAGAGAGTAACCAGGGCTCGTGATCGGCGTCTGCTCCGTTATGACCGTAGATGACGCCGCTGACCAGATTTGACGATAGAAGCTTGCCTTCGTCGATGATGGCCGTACGTGCCACCGGAACGAGGTGTGCTGCAAGTCCTTCCAGCATGGCCGACAATTCGCCGCGCAGTTGTTCGGCGGTCTCGATACTGACGGCCTCGAACGAGACGACAGAGCCGGGCGAGAGGCGGCCGACCGCTGCGAGATCGGCGGAAATGACGGTCGCAACTTTAGGATAGCCGCCCGTGGTTTGGCGGTCGGCCATCAGAATGATCGGTGTGCCGGTGCCGGGGATCTGTACGGCTCCCGGTGCGATCCCGTCAGATACGATGTTGAAGCCCTTCGCGTGCTCCAGCGCGGGGCCTTCCAGGCGCATCCCCATGCGGTCAGCGGCGCCCGAAACGGTGTACTGGGCGCTGAGGAACGTCTGGATACCACCGTCCGTGATGTAATCATCCTGCGGTCCGAGGATGACGCGAATCCGCCGGGCGGGAGCCAGATCGAGCCCTGGCAGCATTTGCTCTTCGCGCGCCTCGGCGCTCTCGCGCTTTAGAGGGACCTCGTCGCCGCTGGCTAATGCGCGTCCTTTCCAGCCGCCCAGTCCGCCTCTGACATAGGTCGATAAACTGCCGATGAACGGCGCGATATCGAAGCCGCCTTCGATGGCGAGATAGCCAACGGAACTTCCGCTTAAAGCGCCGATCCGCAGCGTCCTTCCGCGTTCCAGGCGATGGCTCTGCAATGTAGGGAGGCGCTCGGGTGAACCGCCGTCGGACAGGATGTCTATCGGTGCGTTGCCGCCGACGAAGGCGAAACGAACGCTATCGGCTTCAATCGTGAGAGTTGGACCCTGATAGGCGATTTCGAGCGCTGCCATCCCCGGGGCGTTGCCGACGAGCAGGTTGGCTGCCGCGAGGCTGACCGGGTCCATTGCGCCGGAAACCGGAATGCCCTGTCGTTGATACTTCGGGCGGCCGCAATCCTGCAGCGTGGTCATCAAGCCGGGGGAAACAATGCGCAGCGTTGCGGTCATGCAATCCCCGCATCAGCAATCTCGGTCGGTTCGATTGTCAGTGTGCCGGCTTCGGCCTGCGTGCGCAGCGCTTCGTACTCCGAGAGTGAAATCGGCTGGAACTTTACTTTATCGCCCGGACGAAAAAGTGCGGGAGATGCGCGGCGAAGATCCCACAGCCAAACCGGTGTGCGGCCGAGGAGATGCCAGCCCCCCGGACTTTCCAGCGGATAAATGGCTGCCATGGTCATGGCTATGGCCAGTGATCCCATCGGCACCTTAATGCGCGGGTTTTCGCGCCGGGGAAGCGCCAGTTTTCCGGGCAGATCACCCATGTACGGGTAGCCAGGTAAAAAGCCGACCATGTAGACGTGATACGTCTCGCCGCTGTGGAGCGCGATGACATCGCTCACTGACATCTTTGTTCGCTCTGCCACCTCAAAAAGGTCCGGTCCCAGGCTCGGAGCGTAGCAGGCCGGGATGTGCCATAGCCGCCCCGCGGTGTCCGATGCGGTCAACCCTTCGACAAGCTCCGCGAGCTTCGCTTTCAATTGTGCATGCGGTAGACGGAGAGGGTCGTAAT
>JAEYYQ010000052.1 GCA_023428365.1 Pseudomonadota bacterium
AATCATAACCGCGGACCGATCCACCACCACCGGCAAAGAAGCGTGTTGAGGCTGGCACATCCGCGAGAGACGCACCGGCAATTGAGCCCGCACCAATTCTTGCTGCAAACACGACACGGCCATCAGCATCCAATGCCCGATAGGCTGCAGCCTGAAATTCAGATTTATTGAATGCGGCACCGCCAATGGCTTCGATGGTTGGCGTCAATGCCGCAACGACAGAGACGCCGCCAGTCGGTTCCAGCGGATTATCGCGCGTGTCGTAGGCCAACTCGGTAGGCAGACTGACGAGAAAGAAGTCCCGTTCGCCAAAGGCGTCCTCAACACGCGAGAACTTCGTCGCAAGCGCGGTCGAACCGGAAAGAGACGGACTGAACACACGGGCCAGCCCCACTTTGAAGGATGCATCCAGGCTTTCGTACGTATCCGGACGTTCTCGCGCCAGGCGAAACTCGCTAAAGAGATTAGTATCGACGTCGAGAATTCCAGGCTTGGTGTAGATCGCGGCTGCATTGAATTCGAGATGCGAGATATCATCGCCGATCCGCGACAAACCACCTTCAAGCCGAAGGTGCTCGCCCTCGCCGAAAAAATTCCGATGTCCCCAGTATGCTTCGACCTCGGCGCCATCCGTCGTCGAAACTGACGCTGTTGCACCGAAGTAGCGTGGCTTTCGCTCGATAATCTCGAGATTGACGGGAAGACCGCCGCTGGCATCGACCGCGTCGCCTTCAACGATACGCACGCTCTCGACGCTCGGCATCTTGACGAGACGATCTCGTGCTCGCTTGAGATCGGCTGTCCGGAACGTTTGGCCTGGTTCTAGCTTGCTTTGAGCCAGAACCGTTCCATGATCGAGCGTTGATGCGCCGGAAACACCGACCCAGCCATAGACCGCTGGCGGGCCAGGGTCGACCTCGATCCGAAGGTCGACGGAATTGCGCGCGTGATCGGCGGCAACATCTTTATTGGTGATGCGCGCGAGCGGATATCCGGCAGCGCGCCAGGATTCGACCAGTTTCTCGGATGCAGCGACGATCAGATCCGACTTTGCCGGCGCGCCGCGCACAAGGCCGAGATCCGCCGCAGCAATGCCCGGCGCCTGACCGGAGTGAGACTGCGCAATCAACGCAATGTCGCCGAAAACGAACTGCTTGCCCGCAGTGATGTTGATACCCACCTCAATGCCGGCAGCGTCTGCACTCAACCCCTCCGGATCGAGACCCTCGAGTTTGTTACCGGCAACGCGAATGTCGATATCGCCGGCGTAATAGCCCTCGCTGTAGAGAGCCGCTTGGATCTGAGCAACGTCGCCGCGAGCACGCGCCACCAGAGTGTAAGCGTCGTTCGCGCCGCGCTTTTGCTCCAGCATCAGGCGAGAGACGTCGGCAATCAGCTTGGTCAGTGAGTCGTTGCCGGGTGCATCAATGTTCAGTGAAACACGGTAGGAAAGCGCGCCTGCAGGTACGGACGTGCTTTCGCCGAAGAGCGTCATCCCGAATACGTCGACGGCATTGGCGGGATGGACGTGGGCAACAGACACGATTGCGACGGCCAGCACGCCCAATCGCCCTGCCTTGCGCACGATTGCGTCTTTCACAGTCGTCGCAAGACGTAAAAGCGAATGGAACGAGGATGCCATGCCGTGCTGCCCGGAGCACAGGCAATCGGGCCTGCTTTCGGGTCCGGAGAAAATTGCGCCCCAGCCCTTTGGGCCGGATTTTTTGAGCAAGGAGCACAGAAATACTGTGTTCGCGCTCAATCCCATCGTTCTCAAAACCCCGCCAGAGCCTGCCCGCCTACTCTGAATCGACCTCCGCGCCGAATCACTTTGCTTTCAGAAGCTTAGAGGAGGGGTACGCGGCGAACAATCCTAACTGCCCACAGCACGCGGTGGAGCGTCCTGAGATCAAGATTGCGAGAAGTACTTCAGCCGTAAGATCACTGGCTTGCCGTGACGCCGCCATCGATGAAAATGATCTGCCCCGTCATATAGCTCCCGGCAGGCGCGGCAAGCATGATCACCTGCCCGGCCACTTCGAGCGGCTCGCCAATCCGACCCAGGGGATTACGCTCGAAAATGAAGCGCCTGAAAGCTTCGCGCTCGAGATGCGGGCGGATGCGATCGGACTGGATGAATGTCGGCGCAACGCCGTTCACCGTGATGTTGTGCGGTGCCAGTTCCATCGCATGCTGCTTCACCAGCATCGCCAGGCCGCCTTTGGTGGCGCAATACGCTGAGTAGCCTCGGCCGCGCAGCGCCAATTGAGAGCGCACAGACAGCAAATGGATGTGGCGCCCACCCTTGCCAGTGTCGATCTGGTGACGCGCGACGGCCTGGGACAGAAACATCGCCGACTTGAGATTGGTCCGATAAACCTCGTCAAAGACCTCTTCGGTCACCTCCAGGAGACTCTGCTCGCGCTGGATGCCGACGCAGTTCACCAGAACATCGATCGGACCACCAACATCGATGGCGACATCGACACACGACCGGATGGAGTCGACGCGGCTCGCGACGCTCTGCACCCCACTGGCGCCGCCCCCGCCCCCCA
>JAEYYQ010000074.1 GCA_023428365.1 Pseudomonadota bacterium
CAACGGTCGCGCTCGCGGTCCACGATCAGCATGATCACGACCGGATCGGTGCGCGGGAAATGATCCTGCCCGCAAGCCCAGCATATGCGCCGCCAGCCGCCGTCCTTGACCAGCGTGGTGCCGCCGCAATGTCCACAGCAGCGTGCGTTCTCGTGCCACGCTGCAAGGCCCTTCGCCATGCCCAGCAGTGAAAGCTCTTCCGTCGGCAGCACGCCCTGCATCGCCAGCGTCCGCAAATCGACGATCGGACGCATGACCTCGAGCCCGCCCGGGGCGTTGCGTGCCCGATGCTCGGTCACCGCGATGGCGAACCGGCCTGCTCCGGTATCGGGCACAACCCCGAGGAACAGGGAATCGGCGACCGGCATACCAAGCTTTTGCAGTTCGTCGCGCGTGAACCAGCGAATGTGGCCCTCCGTGCGCTCGGCATTCGATTCAATCACCGGCTTCTGGTCGGCAAGAACCAGAAAGCGGGCTTCCGACGCTGACAGCAAGCCTTCCAAGTAGGCAACATCGCCCCGCTTCGGGCTTTTGCGATCAAGAAGCGTTGCGGCGCCAAGCGTCGGTTTGAACATCGTGATTTCCTCCAGAGGAGCGCATAGAGAGCACAGCCGCGCCGTGTTGTGCAATCGGCTTGCGTTGGAAGCTGAAACGCATGGTGAAGCAGGGGGCAAGTGATCGTGCTTGCGCACATCACGGCATTATCGAGTTGTCTCAGCAATTGACTAGTGAAACCGCTGCTCGATGCGTCCAACAACCTCCTGCTTCAACGAAGAGGCACCCAAGGCGTCGTCGAGTAGTCCGGCTATGATTTTTACCCCTGTCGGACTGAGATGGTCGTCATCGACGTACAGGGGAATACCATCTTGGACCGTACTGCACCGCGTTTCGTCGCAAAACTTTAAGTGAGGGTACAAGACCCTGACTCCTGGCAGCGCATCCAACTCCTGCAACGTCTGCAAGATCGCGCTCTGCCTCGCTTGAAAGGTCATGAACGGCACCGAGTAGTCACCGCGCTCTCCGTGCATCAGATCACGGGTCATTATACTCGGCAAATTGAATGGAAGCTCCGGCACTGGACCTATCAGGGTAACAGTTCGCTTCGAATCACGAAGAACCCGGACCGTGTGACGCAATGCTTCGCTAAACTCCTTTCCATTCTGCGCCCGATAACTTCCCCATCGGCCCGCCAAAATAACGTGATCTATATCGGAGCTAGCCACAATCCGTTCGACCGCGATCAAATTGCGAAAGCATTTATGAAACTGCCCTTCATACTCATAGCCACGTCTAAAAACCGCAGGGCAGCCCCCTCGCATCACCGTGCGCCCCTTCAAACCTCTCTCTGCCGCAATATCAGCTATCCTTCGTGACACCATCTGAGCATGCGAGTCACCCCATAATAGAAACGATGCTTTGGGTGAACCGGGGAAACCAATGGAGCACTCTCCGGTAGCTGAGCCAGCCAAGCACGGAGCCAGCGTTTCCCTTTTTCCGGGGAGAGCACTGGCAAATTCTGCGGCGGCTTCTGGCAATCTCATCGGAACGCCGCGGGTCCCTACAATAGCGAGCGTACCTACGAGACACGTCACCAAAGCAACGCCACCGCCTGCAAACACCTGCCTCCGCGTCGCAAATACTTTGCGCTGCCGAACCGGCTGCTCAATGCAATAATAGGTCACCACCGACAACACGAACGCCAGTCCCAGCAGCGCTACACGTTCCTGCGTCGTGAGTAGATCCACGGCCGTGTAGTGCGCATAGGCCAACAGTGGCCAATGCCAGAGATAAAGCGAGTATGAAATCTTGCCGACGAACACCGTCGGCCGGGTCGCAAGAATGCGATAGACCCAGGTATCAGCGTGGCCGCCGCTGTGGATCAGAAGTGCAGCACCGAGACAGGGCACCAGCGCCGCAAATCCGGGAAATGGCGTGTCGTCCGTGAACAAGAGTGCCGCGGTGGCGATCAGTCCCAGTCCGCATAACCCGGCAATCTGGCGCAGTCCTCTGTTTGCAATCCCTGGTATCAGCCCGAGCGCAAGCACCATCCCAATGGTCAACTCGAAGGCGCGCGACGGCAGCAGATAGAACGCAGACGGCCAACCGGCCTGAACGCTATAACCCGAGATCGCCAACGACATGAGGAAAACGCCGCCGACCAGCCAACCGCGAAAACGCTGAAGGCGGCCAAGCAGCAGCAGAATGAAAAACGGGGCGATCAGGTAGAACTGCTCTTCGACACCGAGCGACCATGTATGCAGCAGCGGTTGCAGATCCGCGGAAGGCGCAAAGTAATCTTCGGCTTGATCGTTGAAGAAAAAGTTCGAATAGAATGCCGCCGCTGCGATCGCCGAGCGGGCGAAATCCACATAGTCCGCCGGGACGAGAACGTACCAACCAATGACCGCCGACGTCGCGATCACGGTCATGAGCGCCGGGATGATCCGGCGAATGCGGCGCTCGTAGAAGTCCGCGAACGAGAACTCCCCCCGGCTGGCCTCGCTGACGATGATCGACGTGATCAGATAACCAGATATTACAAAGAATACGTCGACGCCGACAAATCCGCCCGAGACGGGGCCGAGCCCGGCATGAAATATCAGCACCACGAGCACGGCAATCGCGCGCAGCCCGTCGATATCGGCACGGTATCGAAGCACGATGATCCCCCAATGCACCCCATATTAGAGGTACACCAATCTTCGCCGAGACGTCTATCTGCGGCATTTTCCCGCGAGGAGCAAAGCCACTCAAGCGACGCGGCGACCGGTAAAAATCCGAAGCAGGTCGCCCTTGGAGATAGAGTTGTGTCTTGCGTGAGGGGCTCATCGGCCGGGAGGCGATGCAACGTGTTCGCAGTCGATCACATCGCTGTGTAAGCAAAACGGGCACTTCTTCACGACTTAATGCAGCGACTGCTCAACGCGCCCGACGACCTCCTCACCTAGCGACGAAGCCGCAAGAGCGGTATCCAGCAGAGAACTCAGGACCTCAACACCCTTCGGCCCTAGATGGTCATCATCGACGTAAAGCGGATGGTCATCTCTCGCCGCATCGCAGCGCATTCCATCGCAAAGCTTCATGTGAGGATAAAGAACCCTGACTTTTGGCATTGAATCCAGTTCTTGAAGCAGCTGTAGGACCTTCTGTTGACGGGTCAGGAACTCCGCCACTGCGATCGAATAATCTGAATGCTCCCCCATTATCAGATCCCGCGTCATCGTTTTCGGGACATGAAATGGCAACTCCGGGACCGACGCAATAATCGCAATCGACCGGTTGGAATGCTGCAGAGTGTCGACGGTCCGACGCACGTAATTCAGAAATTCGTCGCCGATGTTATCCTGATGAATCGCCCAGCGACTCGCTAAAATTATGTGTTCAACATCTGCGTTTTTAAGGATGTTCTCCACTCCCCGAGTTACCTCAACGCAGTGCGAGAACCGGGGAACGAAGTCGAAGATCGGCGGACAACCGGATCTGACAACGTTGTATCCCTTTATGCCAAGGGCATCAGCTTTGAGACCTACACTACCGGAAAACATTTGGGCATGAGAATCGCCCCACAATAAGAATGACGGTTTCGATGCATCGGCGTCCCCGACCAAGCACGCATCATTCTCTGGATTGGCCAAGCATTTCGCACGCGTGTCGTGCTTGTCTGGTAATGCTTTTACGAATGCGATCACTTCTGGCTGCAATCGTATCAGAGCACCGTCACTTTCGATAATTCCGCGCGAAACAATCAAACAACCCAGCAGCGCCACGCCGCCGACAGCAAACACGCGAGGCCGCGTTGGGAAGTACCTCCGCTGCCGGACAGGCTGCTCAATGAGATAGTAGGTAAAAATCGATAGAACTAAAGAGAGCCCGAGAAGTGCAAATCGGTGTCCAACACTTAATTGCTCGGTCGCTCCATATCGGGCAAAAGCTAACAGTGGCCAGTGCCATAAATAAAGAGAGAAGGAAATCTTGCCGACGAATACCATCGGTCGTGTTCCGAGTACACGATGCACAGGCGTGCTTCCGCTACCCCCACTATGGATCAGCAATGCAGCCCCCAAACAAGGAACGAGCGCGGCCAGTCCCGGAAACGGAGTGGCGGAGCTGAAAAAAAATGTGGCATAGGCGATAAGAACTAAGCCGCTTAGTCCCATAAACTGCCGCGCTACAGAGTTTGTGGTGACAGGCACAAGGCCAATAGCGAGCCCAACACCAATCAATAGCTCAAATGCGCGCGACGGCAGCAAATAGAATGCCGACGATAGTCCGTGCTTCACGCCGTAAGCGGAAATTCCAATAGACAATAACAACAAAAACAAAACGAGCGCACCACGGAGACGCCGCGATCTTCCAAGCAACAACAGAATAAAGACAGGAGCTATGAGGTAAAATTGCTCTTCAACGCTCAATGACCAAGTGTGCAACAGCGGTTGTGTTTCGACTTCAGGAGCGAAGTAGTCCTCCGCCTGACGGCCAAAGTAGAAATTGGAGTGGAACGCAGCAGCAGCAAAAGCCGATCGTGCAAAATAAACGTAATCCTGAGGCAGCAGAGTAAACCAACCGACCCCCGCGGATACGGCTATCACAGTCAGCAAAGCCGGCACGATGCGCCGGATGCGGCGCTCATAGAAGCCAACAAAAGAAAATTCGCCGCGTCTCGATTCGCTAACGATGATGGACGTAATCAGATAGCCGGAAATGACGAAGAACACGTCTACGCCAACAAACCCGCCGGGGAAGAAATCGGCGCCAGCATGAAACAGCAGCACAGCCAGCACAGCGATCGCACGCAGGCCATCGATATCCGCACGATAACGAATAGCCCCCATCTGCCCCCCGATGTGCTCGTCTAATGCTCCATACACCGTTATTCAGACCTGTGTCTATTCGGCCTGTGATTGAATCCACGATCAATCGCTGGCCGGCCACCCTTCATAACCACCCGAGGCAGATTGCCCGTGGAGACGGGGTTGTATCTTGCCGGACGAGGCGTCATATTCCGGCCGGGAGGTTGGCGGCGGACGTATCCCTCGCCAACCGGGTCAGGTCCGGAAGGAAGC
>JAEYYQ010000139.1 GCA_023428365.1 Pseudomonadota bacterium
GGAACGACTCAGGGATCTCGCTCCGGATCGACACGGCTCACGAGTCGATGAGCATCTCGCCCCTGAGACATCTGCCGTCTGCCAAAAAGCCACGCTGTTCGAGCTGCTCTATGAACTCGACAGTCGCGGCGTCGATCGCGTCTTCCCAGCCCGTCATCCGAAGCGGCGATCTCCTGCTGGCACGGTGGAGGCGCCAGGTGTGATGAGGGACGCCGACTCCTTCTTGGTGCCGTCGTCGTTGTAGCCGGGCGGCATGGGAAACACGACGTCGCCGTCACCGTTTTCGCCGAGCAGAGCCCTAAACGCTACCGCCGCCTTTCCGGCATCAGTCTGGTCGTATGCGTCGCGGGCTTTGCTTGCGGCGGACCTGAACTTGTCGCGGGCAACCTCCCACTGATTGTCCGTCGCGCGGAAAGACAGGGTGTGTCCAGGCATTGTGGGGTCGGGCAGCGACCGATTCCAGGACACCTTGTCATCGAGGTAGTCCGCGACCGCTTCGAGCGCCGTCACGTAGCCGATTGTCAATCCGCTCTTGCTGACCTTGGCGTTGACGCATGCATCGTAAAGGGCCATCTCCACGAAAAGTCCGCCGGGACGCGCGTCGAGGATGGTTCGCCGCGTCTGGCGGACCAACTTAACCAAGCGGACGTAGTTGCCCGCATAGGTGTCGTTCATCGTGGTCTTGAGTGAAGTGAGCTCGTCCGGGTTCGTGGCCTGCCAGCTACCGTCGCGAGTCGGGATCTCCCAGTACCCGTCCAGGCGCTTGCGAGCTGGAACCGCATCAACATGGAGGCCGTCATACTCCGGAAACTCGATAGTGAGAGACCGAGCTTGTCGCTTCACCCTGTCGTTGCCATCCGCATCGGTCCCGAACGCCGCATCGAGGACGTTGAAGAACTTCGTGAGGACTGTTGAAGCGGCAACATCGTCGCCGATGTCTTCCATGCGGCAAAAGACGTCGACGTCTTTGACCCGGCGGATGGAGACGTCACGCTTGTACGAACCGATGAGGATGGGGCTGAGACCCCACGTCTTGAGGTCGTCGGCCGACGCGAGGGTGTCGCGAACCGCGTAGTGGGCCTTCGGCGCGTTAGCCTTGTCGTCGGGCGAAGGCTCGATCGACTCCAGTGCCTTGGAGAACTGACCACTAAGGATCGCCATCTGCCTGTCCTTGCCCCTAGCTCTGCCTACGAACTTCCGACTGCATGATCGGAATGTCGAACTACAGCCTTGTAACTACCGTACGCCTGACCACCGACATTTCCGGCTGAGTTAACTTTCGTGCGGCTTCACCTGTGTGCTTTCGCTCCTGGAACACCTCGCCGTGTAGGCCTGTCGGTGGCTCATGGCAGATTGATCAACGTCGCTGACCGCGACGTCAGATGGGGGATGCCGATGGCCTCAATGTGGATGGTGCGAAGCGACGGAGGAAAGCGCTACGACGACTTCCGTGACCTGACTGCGGTCGGCATTGGGTTTCCCGAGATCGCCGAGCTGGCCCACTCCGGCGCAGACCGCAAGGCGCTGCTGAACGCATACTCTGAAGCTCGGCCCGGCATCAAGCAACATTCGGCCATGTCAGCTGCGTCGCAGGTGTACCGGTTCGTCAATGAAACCAGCGTCGGCGATCTCGTCGCCACCTACTCGCCGACAAACCGCAGGTATCTCGTAGGCACCGTGCGGGCCGCGTGCACATATCAGCCTGACCGCACGAACCTCGGCATGGACCTTTCGCGCGCTGTCGATTGGTTGCCAATCGAAGTCGACCGGGACCGCCTGACGGTTGGCACACGGAACAGCCTCGGTTCGGTCATGACCGTGTTCAAGTTGTCCGACTCAGCAAGTGCCGAACTACTGGCTGCGGCGACGGGCGCCCCCGTCGAAGTTCCCGAGCCTGAAATCGACACAAAATCGGAGGATCCGCTCGAAGACTTCGAGGCATTGGCCTTCGAGCGGATCAAAGACCAGGTCAACCAGCTCGATTGGGCCGACCTGCAGGAGTTGGTCGCTGGCATTCTGCGTGCGATGAACTACAAGACCCAGGTGTCGCCGCCAGGGTCCGACCTTGGACGAGACATCCTTGCTTCGCCGGACGGCTTCGGCTTCGAGCAACCGCGCATAGTCGTCGAGGTCAAGCACCGCAAAGGGTCGATGGGCAGCCAAGAGGTCCGCAGCTTTCTCGGCGGTCGCCACAAGGACGATCGCGGGCTGTACGTCAGCACCGGCGGGTTTACTAAGGACGCACGCTACGAGGCCGACAGGTCATCTGTTCCGCTGACGTTATGGACGCTCGAAGAACTGACGAAGGCGCTACTCGACAACTACGAGCAGGCTGATGCGCGAACGAAGGCGTTGGTTTCGCTGCGCACGTTCTACGCGCCCGCTGACAGCCGCTAGGCATGCTGAACACTTTCGAACGCAAAGAGGGCGATTGACGCGTCCGCCCATCACGTTCTCGGCAGTCGGAGACCGAAGATACGACCGCAGCCAATCCTTCACCGTCGCCTCATTCGGCACCTTGTCCTGCAGCTGTGTGATGCCGATCCCGCACTTGACCGGCGTCACGCCGCCGATCAAACAGCCGGGCATCTCGTTGCTCTGGTACCCGTAGCCGTGAGGCTCCCGTTTCGGCGCCTCGTCCACGGTGTAGCCGCGTGCCTCTGCCTCGCGGGCCACGGCATGAAGGAGTCGCAGGGCGCGCTGGCGCTGCGGTGATTCGATCGAACTGAGCCGGTTCTCGCTTCGCAGCGCCGCCACCGCAGGGGTGTCAGCGCCAATACGGTCGGCGGCCACGGCCTCGGCTGGTGGCAGCGTCTTCCACTCCGCGACCGACGACAGCCGAAATACCTTCTGGTAGTAGCTGGCGCCATCCATCAGAATCACTTGCTGGCCGTCCGGAGCCATCTGCCGCCTGTTGATAATCGCGACCAGATTGCCGTAGTTGGTGTCATCGCCCTTGGTATTCAGTTCCAGGACGCCACCCGCATCGATGATGTCCTGCAACACCTTTCGGGTCGGTGTGGGATCGTCGGGACCCGGACGGATGAGCGAGCGCTGCCGCGTTCCTTGCTCTGAATGTGCCAACCGAATCGCGCGGATGTACGACCGCCGCTTATTCGGGAAGTGATCGGTCGGGTAGTCGCCGTGCGTCAGGTAGTACCTACCTACCGGCGGCTTCGATCGTCGCCTTCCATCCGCCGCTTGCTGACCGTGATCAGGCGCCGGTTCTGCAAGGCTGCGGCAGTCGCCTTGTAGCCGGTGTTGGCCCATCGACCGTCGGGACAGCCGTCACCGATCCAGCGGAGTACATCAAGCTGGCGTGTGTTGAGCGGAGTGTCCAGCGCCATGCAGAAATTCTCAGCGACCAATCACCGAGGCGGGATCCCGAAAGACAACGGCGAACCGCCGCGAGGCGCGTTCACTCAACCCAGCGCTGCGGGTAAGAACGAAGCATGGGGAGTCGGCTGAAACTGATGGAGGCAGTCAAGGCTGAGATCGTGCAGTGCCAGCGCTGCGACGACATGAACATCCACGACGTGACGCAAGCGGCGCCGGGCTACGGCTCGCCCCAGTCGCCGGTCGTAGTGGTCGGCCAAAGCCTGTGCGGCAAACCCTGCATGCGGGCGCAGATCCCGTTCACCGGCGGCAGCGGACGATTCCTCAACCTCGGCCTCGAACGCGCCGGACTGACCAAGAGCGACATCTTCACCACCAACGTCGTGCACTGCCACCCACCGGGCAATCGACCGTCGCTCCCCCACGAAATAGAGAACTGCCGCCCGTACCTCCTCCGGGAGCTGGAGATCATCCAGCCTCATCTGGTCGTCGGGCTCGGCAAAGACGCCTCGGCAGCGCTTCGCGATGTCTACCCCGATGCCGACGAACTCCCGTGGCCGTTCGCCGCACCTCGCAGCACACAACGGACGCCGGCACGTCCAAGGCTGCTGGCAGTTCCACATCCCTCATGGATCAAGTGGCAGCCGCGAGAAGATCGGGAAGAATACGTCGACAGCCTCGCTCGGGCGCTTCGCTGGGCATTTCAGGGAGGTAGGTAGAGCGCGGCTGCGGCAGAGAACGATGCCCCGCGCGGTCCGACAGGCGAGGCATCTATTAAGCGGCTACTGGCCGCGTTGATGATTCCAGATCGCGTGGTCCAGTTCGCTTGCTGTCATTGATAGTTCGCCCGCAACGGCGGTCAACAGTTCGACGCAAAATGCCGTGCCGATCGTCTTGACCTGGCGATCGAGTGCCTTCGCGACGAATCGGATAATCATGCGGTCGGGCTTGATGCCGGGAATCCCGGCCAGCATCTGGACGTAGTGCCACGTGACACCGGGTCCCTGGCCGGGCACCTTCAGCCAGGCCTTCTTGACTCTTGCGAGTGCGTCGGCGTCATTCGCGGCCGTGCGCAGATCCTCCGCAGTCATGACTCCGACATCGATCATGCTGTTAGCTTCGGCTTCGATGGCGTAGGCCTTGAGCGGTGATCCCTTGTGTGTCGACGTCCGATTGCCATTGCCGATCCGCTTGGCCCATACCTCATGACCATTCAGCTGTTCGAACGTCGCCGCGAGATCCGCGGCGCTATCGGTGTTCGGGTCGCCCCCTTGCTCACAGCGGTAAGCGCGGTAGTTGTTGACGACCTTCTCGACGGTCGGATACCGGACCATTGTCGACTGCACCGAGTCCACGATGCAGAGGGC
>JAEYYQ010000239.1 GCA_023428365.1 Pseudomonadota bacterium
GCCATCTTGCTTCCGTCCGGCGGCGGCACCAGCTTGATGCTGGCTTCGAGCTGCGCACGCAGGATGTCCTTGTTGATACCGGGCTTGGCTTCCGCTGCCGCTTCGACCGCCGCAGCGGGGTCCTGCATCGCGGCTTCCCAACTGCGGATCGTCGCCTTCACGAAGCGCCGTACAAGATCAGGATTATCCTTCATCACCTTGTCATTGGTGAACGCGCTGACTGTCATCGTGTTGAAGTTGTTGTCGGCGAACCGGATGATGTTCACCTTCGCGCCCTTGTTCTCGATGGTGACAGCCTGATCATCGATGCCACCGAGCAGGCAGTCCGTGCGCCCGTCGAGAACCGCCAGCGGCTTGGATGCCGGATCCATGAACACGAGCGAGATCTTGCTTGCATCGAGTTTGTTCGCACCGACCAGCCCGGGCCACATCTGATGCAGCGCATCGCCCGCGGTCGCCGCAATCTTCTTGCCGTAGAGATCAGCCAGCGTCTTGACGTTCTTATCTTCGCGGCATGTGACACTGAGATTTGACGTGCGGAAAATCGACAGGATCACCGCAACCGGTGCGCCTTTCGCACGGCCCGCAATGACTGCCCCGGCGTCTGCCAGCCCGAACGTGTCATCGCCGTTGGCGACGAGCTGAACCGCAGCGCCGGACCCACGGCCTTCATTGATCGTCAGGTCGATGCCTTCCTCTTTATAATAGCCGCGCTTCACGCCGAGGTAATACGGCGGATGCTGACCGATCAGCACCCAGTTCAATCGCAGACTGGCCTTGTCCAGCGCGACCGCAGGAATGGCTGGGGCAGCCAATGCTCCCAGTGCAACAACCAATGCCAATAGTTTTTTCATTGTTTCCTCCACGATATCGGCTCTTCAGAGCCTCTTGTTTTCAGTTTAAGCCGGCTGAGCCATCCTTGCCCTGAGACACGTGCCAGGGAATGGCAACGCGCTCCAGCACCTCAACCAGATAGTAGATCGCCAACCCGGCCAGCGAGAGCAGGATGATGGCGGCGAACACCTTGGGCGTTTCGATAAAGCCGTTGTATTCGAGAATGAGATAGCCGAGCCCCGCATCTGACCCGACGAACTCCGCAACGACAGCAGCTGTCGCGGCCAACGCCGCACCGACTTTCAGGCCGGTAAAGATGTGCGGCAGCGATTGCGGCAGACGAATTTTGATGAACATTTTCCATGGACCCGCTCCCGTCGACCGCGCGAAGTCCTCGACATCATCGTCCAGCGAGCGGAACCCGGCGATCGCGCTGATGACGATCGGGAAGAATGATAGCAAAAACACCAACATCACCTTCGGCATGAAACCGAATCCGAACCACACGATCATCAGAGGCGCGATGGCGATCTTCGGAATGATCTGGAACACGACGAGCAGCGGGTAAAGCGTCGTCTGCACGAAAGGCGAGAACGCGATCATCATGGCGAGTGGCACGCTGACCAGCACGGCGATGATGTAGCCGACGACGATAATCTGCAGCGTCACCAGCGTATTCTGCAGCATCCGCCACGGTTGTGACAGGAAGCCTTCCCAAACGTCAGTCGGCGCCGGAAGCAGATACAGCGGAATTGCGAACAGCTTCACCGCCGCTTCCCACAAAGCCAGAAGAAGCAGGAACGTCAGGATAATGTTGCGATTGCGTGCGATACTGCGCCCGACCCGCGCAAGGAAAGCCGGCCTCTTGGGCACATCCGCCGCCGTGCCATCAACGCCAGCATTCTGATTGATCACGCTCATTCGGCCGCCTGCTTCCTCGACGTATGCCGGACACCCGGACGCAATCCATACGTGTCGATGCGCTGATGCGTTCTGACCCGCCAGATCCCTTCAAGATCGGACGCCGCCGCGCGCAGATGTTCGACAAGCTCTTCGTAGCGCGCGGGATGGATCCGCGTGACGGGGCCGGCGATGCTCACCGTTCCGGCAACGCGCGCATCGGCTTCCGGACCAGTACGAAACACCACGGCGATGGCGCCGATCCCCGGCTCCGCTTCCTCCTCCGCGGTCGCGAACCCACGCGCACGTGTTTCGGCGAGACGGCGCTTGAGTTCTGCAAGATTTCGCGCGGCGCGTGGGCCAACCCGCAGATGCCGGAAAAATTCCTGAGCGGTGACGATGCGTTCCGCTTCTTTCTCCGGCAGCATCGCCAGCCAGGCTTTACCCGTCGCGGTGGCATGAAGGGCGACTTCCTGGCCCATATCGGCGTCATAGCGCAAACCCGTCGTCGCACCCTGCGCCTTCGCAACCCAGGTCAACCCCTCGCCTTCGGCAACGGCCAAGCGGCAATATTCCCGCGTGCTGATGGCAAGTTTGTCCAGTACGTCCTGCACGACATCCGTCACCACGCGAACGTCGAGATCGTGAAATGCGAGCGTGGCGATGCGTAATGACAGGATGTAATTCTGCGTGTCCGCATCCTGCACCACCCAACCGTGTTCGACCAGAGTCGACAGCAGGCGATGAGCTGCGCTCTTCGGCATCGCGACACGTTCTGCGACGTCGCCAAGTTCGAGCCCGCCGACAGCGCCAGCAAGGCACTCGACGATATGCAGACAACGGCTGACTGCGGCGACGGTCACGGCGTGGCGTTTCCCTGTTGCCTCTTTTTGCTTGGCAACTTACCCGCATTTTGGAATGCTATTCCGAAACTGTCCAGCGCATTTGCGTTGGACTGAAAATCATATCGGGAGAACGTCCATGGCACTGGCGGGTGAAGGCGCGGTCGCGATCTGGCACGATATCGCGCCGGAGGGGCGCGAGCAGTTTTATGCCTGGCATGGCGAAGAGCACATGCCCGAGCGTGTCGGCATTCCGGGTTTTCTGCGCGGTCGCCGTTACGTTGCCATCCGCGCCAATCTCGAATTCTTCAATCTCTATGAGGCTCAGTCACCTCAGGTTCTGACGGGAACCGACTATCAGACGCGACTCAATGCGCCCTCTCCGTGGACCCTCTCTTCGGTGAAGTATTTTAGCGGAGTTGCACGGTCTATCTGCCGCGTCGCGGCAACGTTTGGCCGCGGCCACGGCGGGATCGCCGCCACCTGGCGCTATGACGTTCTCGATGATGCAGCCGATCAACATATGGCTGCGATGATCGAAACGGTCCTTCCCGCGCTGGCCCGCAAGCCCGGTGTCGCGGGCGTCCATCTGCTGCTCGCCGATGTCTCTGCCAGTGCGGTGAAGACCGAAGAACAGAAAGCCCGTCCCGGAGAGGCCAATCGCATTCCGCGTTGGATCATCGTTGTTGAAGGCTGGGGCGACGAAGCTCCATTCGCAACTCTGTGCGAGACGGCGCTTTCCGACGCCATTCTCGCAAAACATGGAGCCAATGGTTCCGCGGATTTCGGACTTTACCGTCTACAGACCACGCGTACGAAAACTGATTGGACGGCCGGCTAGCAACGAAATCAATCTAGCGGCATTTAAATTAGCGATTAGACCAACGGCGTGCGATTTCGTCGGCGATCGCCTGCGTCGAGTTGAGCGGTTCGTAGCTCCAGGCTTCCAAGGACTCGCTGCCGTCGCGCATCGGACGCGTCGCACCGTGACGTTCGAGCGCCTCATGAAAGCGCTTGAATTTCGGCGAGCCGCCGTCGGGATAAAAGACGTAAACAGGTCGTCCAGTGGAGCATGGCTCACCCGTCATGTTGACACTGTCAGCCGGCGCGAGAAAAACGTCAGCATGCGCCAGGAACGATGGATAAGGATTATCACCCGTCATATCCCAAAAGATGCGCGGCATACCTTCAGTCGCCTTCCGGGCTCGCGCAATAATCTCTGGCTCGGTGCGCCGCGATGGCGTGATCATCAGTCCAACGCCACGCTGCGCCAGGGTTTTGAGAATACCGGCAAGCCGGTCGAGCGCCGCGGGCGTGTAGGTGTAGTCACCGTTCGAGCCACCGAGCATGACGCCCATCAATGGCCGAGGAAGCCGTGCGATGTCTTCCGGCATGAAACGGCGAAGCTCATCGAGGCGACTGCTGCCAAATCCGTGCGGCGCGGTCAAGGTCGTGATGACGTTGGCGCCGCGCAACTGATCGTGCTCGGGCACCCAAAATAGATCCGCCGTCGCCAGGGAGACCTTCGGATCCTGCAGAATGACGGTGAAAACATCCGGCCCGGCCATCTTCTTCAATGCCCGGATATAGGGTGTCGTCAAACGTCCGATAGCCGTGGCGACGTCCGGCCAGGGCCGAGAAAACTCCGTTCCCAGCGCTCCGAAGTGCTCACTACGGGCGACCCCCATCCAAGGCGACAGGGCTTTGTGCAAGCCGCGCGGGGCAACATGTTTGACGACGATGTTCATACCGAGCGCTTCCAGGACACCACGTGCCTGAACATCGTTGCCGGCCTTGCCGTCACTGATCATCCACGCCGTCTTGCCGCGCAACGGCATCGCCGCCCCCTTGAGCCGATCGCACCAGGGTCAGGTTTCGACCTGATGCACCTCGATGATATTGCCTTCCGGATCGTGGAAGAAAATCTGCTGCCACCCTTTCATCGCCCACTTCCCGAAATCCGAATACGGGATGCCTTTCTCCTCAAGGCGCTTCTTAAAGGCGGCGATATCATCGGTGCGGAATGCGATATGGCCGCGCTCCAGCGGATTGATGGCTTGTCCCGTGCGATAGGCGACACCGAGATCTCGCTCAGCCAGATGCAGCTGCGTAGTTCCATCGGTGACGAAGCCGACATCGCCCGGATAGCCCTGATTGGTGACGCGCGTAGCGTCCATTTCAGGCTCGTGCTGCATATCGAAAAGGTTGCGATAGAAGTCGGTCATGCCAGGCACGTCTGTCGTGCAAAGATTGACGTGATGCAGCTTGATCTTCATTGACGTTTCGCTCTTATCTTGGTTTTCCGCAATACTAGCGAACGCGGATCAGCCGCCCAAGCCGAGATTTCCGTCACAATGTCTGTTCCCTCCGCGCGCGCAAAACATCTGGTGCTTCTGGGCGCCGGTCATGCGCATGTCGGAGTTCTGCGTGATTTCGGCTTGAACCCGCCTTCGGGTGTTCGGCTGACACTTATCAGCAGGCGCAAGCTGACGCCGTACTCCGGCATGCTGCCGGGCCTGATCGCCGGTCTCTATCAGCATGATGAAGCCCATATCGACACAGAACCACTGGCACGTTTCGCCCGCGCGGACCTCATCATCGACGAGGCCATTGGCGTTGATCCAACGGGTAAGCACGTGCTGTTTGGTGATCGCCCGCCGCTGCCGTACGACGTGCTGTCCATCGACATCGGTGCCACGCCGAGTGCGCTCAGCGTG
>JAEYYQ010000252.1 GCA_023428365.1 Pseudomonadota bacterium
CATCTGGCCAGCCTGCGGACGATGCCGAACCTCCACGTCATGCGCCCGGCCGATGGCGTAGAGACGGCGGAGTGCTGGGAGATTGCGATTCAGCCGGGTAAGACGCCGAGCATTCTGGCGTTGACGCGTCAGTCGGTTCCGAACCTGCGCACGACGCACGTCGAGGAGAATCTATCCGCGAAGGGCGGATATGTGATCCGGGATGCTGCGGGCAAACGTGACGTGACCCTGCTCGCAACCGGCTCCGAAGTCGGGCTGGCGGTCGAGGCGGCCGAGGCTCTGGCGAAGGATGGCATCAATGCTGCGGTCGTTTCCATGCCCAGCTTCGAACTCTTCCGCGCGCAGCCTGAGGGATATCGCCAGGCCGTGCTCGGAACCGTGCCGCGCATTGCGGTCGAGGCTGCTGTCGCTCAGGGCTGGCACGAGTGGCTCGACAAGGGTGATGTTTTCATCGGCTTGTCGGACTTCGGCGCATCGGCTCCGGCACCCAAGGTCTATGAGCACTTCGGCGTGACGACAGCCAACGTTGTTGAGACGGCGCGCAAGCTGGCAGCGAAGCGTTCCTGATACGGAGACGACGGTCATGAACCTCGACAAACTGAAAACAACCGCCGGTCTCGATGTTCATGGCAAGCGCGTGCTGGTGCGGGCCGACCTGAACGTCCCGATGCGCGATGGCGAGGTGAGCGATGCGACCCGGCTGGAACGGCTGGTGGCAGGCATCCGCGATCTCGCCGAGCGCGGCGCGCATGTGGTCCTGATTTCCCACTTCGGCCGGCCGAAAGGCGGGCCGGATCCGGAATTCTCACTTAAGCCGGTCGCTGCGAGATTGTCGGGCCTTATCGGCAAGCCCGTGATGTTCATCAGCGATTGCGTCGGCTCGGATGCCAAGTCTGCAATCGACACCCTCCAGCCGGGTGAGATCGCCGTGCTGGAGAACCTGCGCTTTCACAAAGGCGAGGAGAAGAACGATCCGGCGTTCGCGCAGGAGCTGGCCAAGCTGGCCGACGTCTACGTCAACGATGCCTTCTCGGCCGCGCACCGCGCCCACGCCTCCACGCACGCCATCGCAAGTCTGCTCCCGGCCCACGCCGGCCCGCTGATGATGGAGGAGATCGAGGCGCTTCGTTCGGCACTGGAAAAACCTGACCCGCCCACGGCGGCCGTCGTTGGCGGCGCAAAAGTATCCAGTAAAATCCCCGTGCTGATGAACCTCGTCGCTAAAGTCGACAAGCTGATCATCGGCGGCGGTATGGCGAATACGTTCTTCATGGCTCAAGGCGTGGATGTCGGTAAGTCGCTCGCCGAGCCGGATTTCAAGGAAACCGTTCACGAGATCATGCACGCGGCCAAGTCACGGAGCTGCGAGATCGTGCTTCCCGCGGACGCGGTCGTCGCCAAGGAATTCAAAGCCGGAGCCGCGTCTCAGATCGTGCCAATCCTCGAGGTTCCGAGCGACAGCATGATCCTCGATGTCGGGCCGAAGTCTGTCGCTCATTTCACCGACGTGTTGAGCCGCTGCCGAACGCTGCTATGGAATGGCCCTCTGGGTGCGTTCGAGATCGATCCGTTCGGCGAAGGCACATTCGCGCTCGCCCGCGAGGCAGCCCGCCTGACCAAAGCGCGCAAGCTCGTCTCGATCGCGGGCGGCGGTGACACGGTTGCGGCGCTCAATGCCGCTGGCGTAACGGATCAGTTCAGCTACGTTTCGACGGCTGGCGGCGCGTTCCTCGAATGGCTGGAGGGTCGCGAGCTTCCGGGCGTGGCGGCGCTGACCCGTGGCTGAGTCGTGGCCGAAGGCGGTTGTTTTTGATCTCGATGGCACGCTGATCGATAGTGTGGGCGACATCGCTGATGCGCTGAACGAAGCGTTGCGACGATCCGAACTGGCGACCTTCAGCGATGATGAAGTCCGCCTCATGATCGGTGGCGGCTCAAAGGTGCTGATCGAGCGGACGCTGGCCGCCCGCGAACGCAGCCGCGACACTGAGCTGGCCCGGCAACTCCACGGCGACTTCATTGGCGTTTACCAGAACGCTTCGATTGGCCGGACCATCATCTATCCCCATGCGCTTGAATTGCTGGATGATCTGGCGAGACGCGACCTGAAACTGGCCATCTGTACCAACAAACCAGCGAGGATCACCGAGGACGTGTTGGTGAAACTCGGTCTGCGTGGCGCATTCGGCGCGGTCGTGGCCGGAACCGATGCGCTGCCGAAGAAGCCCAACCCGGCCATGCTGCTGGCCTCTCTTTCTGCTCTTGGCGTCTATCCGGACGAAGCCGTCATGATCGGCGACAGCGGTGCCGACGTCGGCGCGGCCGAAGGCGCTGGAATTCCGGTAATCGCGGTCACATATGGTTACACGCGGACGCCGCCAGCCGAGCTGGGCGCTAATTTGCTGATCGACCGCCTGGACGAGGTTGTCGCCGCCTTTGAGAAGCTCAGGCCCGTCTGAGCCTTCCTTGGCGCTTCCCTGGACATCAGAATGGCGTTGCGGCTAGAAACGAGCGGTTTAGCGCCACGTCTTGCTGCAACCGGTTGTTTCCCTGCCGGTCCCGCGTCCCAGGACGGATAGAAGCCACGCATAGCCGACGAGACCGAACACACATGACCGGCGTCAACGAGATCCGCAGCGCGTTCCTCGAGTTCTTCAAGGCCGAGGGGCACGAGATCGTGCCGTCGTCACCG
>JAEYYQ010000035.1 GCA_023428365.1 Pseudomonadota bacterium
GCAGCCGGATCGTGGACGGTGAATGATGGAGGCAAGCAGTTTACCTTGAGCCTGAAGCAGAACTTCCAGCAGATCGCCGGAGAGGCGACGATTGACGGGCAAACCGTTCCGTTGCGTAATGCAAAACTGGAAGGCCGGCAAATCAGCTTCGAGGTGCCGGAGCAAAACGGTCAGTCAAAGCGCTATGAAGGCCAAGTAAACGATAACACAATCCAAGGTGAGACTTGGCAGGCCAAACCCGTCACCTGACGTGGGGCGCACTTTCATAGAAATGGGGATGATCAGGTGACGTCGGTCGATCGCGCGCGTGAACAATCCGGCAAGCCGGCGTCCCCGGCCCCGTTGCAGACGCTGTCTGTCCTTCAAGCCGCATCGATGCTGGTCGGCATCGTGGTCGGCATCGGCATCTTCAAGACACCGCCGATCGTTGCCGCCAACGTCGACAGCGAAGCCGCCTTTCTCGGCGTCTGGCTGCTCGGCGGCCTGCTCACGCTGATCGGCGCGCTGTGCTACGCCGAATTGAGTTCGACCTATCCGAACGCCGGTGGCGAGTATCATTACCTGACCCGCGCCTACGGCAAGGGGCCGAGCTTCCTGTTCTCATGGGGCCGGATGACGGTGATGCAGACCGGCGCAATCGCCGCGGTTGCTTTCGCTTATGGCGACTACGCCGTCACGCTCATCCCGTTAGGGCCATATGGAGCTGCGATTCACGGGACAATCGCGGTCCTGGTGCTCACTGGTCTGCAACTGGTCGGGACGGAGCTTAGCGGCCGCGCGCAATTCTGGCTGACGGTTGCGACCGTTGCCGTCGTGGTGCTGGTCGCAGCCTGCGGGTTCATCGCCGGTCCTCAGCCCACCGCCTCCGTGCCCGCGACGGGCAGCGGTGCGTTGGGTCTCGCCATGGTGTTCATCCTTCTCACCTACGGCGGCTGGAACGAGACCGCTTACGTCTCGGGTGAAGTGAAAAATCCCGAACGCAACATGGTACGTGTGCTGGTCATGGGCACCGTTGCCGTCATGGCCATCTACGCGCTCGTGAACTTCGCGCTGATTTATATGATGGGATTGACGGGTTTGCGCCAGGCCAGCGCTGCGATGACCCAACCGGTTGAGCAGGTCTTCGGCTCAGCAGGCGGATCGATCCTCGCCTTGATCGTGTGTATCGCAGCGCTGAGCACGCTGAATGCCACCATCTTCACCGGGGCGCGCAGTACGCTGGCGCTCGGCCAGGATTTTGCGCCGTTCGCAAAGCTGGGCGAGCGCAGCGCGTCAACCAGCGCCCCCACCAACGCACTGCTGCTGCAGGCCCTGATCGTATTGGCGCTGATCGCATTCGGCTCGCAGGCCCGCGACGGCTTCCAGACCATGGTGGAATATACCGCTCCTGTGTTCTGGAGCTTCATGCTGCTGATCGGTATATCGCTGTTCCTGTTCCGCATGCGCGAGCCGAACCGAGCCACCGCCTTCCGTGTCCCGCTTTATCCGATCACACCACTGATCTTCTGCCTGACGTGCCTGTATCTGCTCTATTCGAGCGTGATGTACACCGGCACGGGCGCGCTGGTCGGCATTGCCATCCTTGTTGCCGGTGTGCCGGTGTATCTGCTCGGAAAGTCGCGCGCCTGATCGGCGCTACGCCGGGATTTCTGTAACGCCGAGGCTCTTGGCCGTATCGATGATCGCCGCCCACGTCGTCGCGTCGATCGGAATGCCGTGCACTGAACGGTGCGCACGAGCACGACGCTCCGGCTCGCCGGGCACAAGGATCTCGGTGCCCGGCACCTGCGGACGTGCGCTCTTCACCCATTTGAGGAAGGCGGCGACCTCACGCTCGGCGGCCTCGGCACCCGCAATCCGCTCGACGTCCATGATGACCGACAGCATGTTGTTGTGGACTTGCTGAGTCATTGGATGCCCATCATGCCCGCATCCGCCGCCGGCCAGCGCGCCGGCGAAGATGTCCGCGAAAATCGCCAGACCCGAACCCTTGTGCATCCCGAACGGCAACAGCGTTCCTTCCGGCGGGCCATAGAGATCGTTCGGATTGACCGACGGCCTGCCCTCGCTATCGAGAATACACCCCTCGGGCAGATCCACGCCCTTGTTGCGCGCGACAAGCACCTTTCCCTCCGCAACCTGAGACGTCGCAAAATCGAGGATCACCGGATCCTGTCCAGGGCGCGGCATTCCGAGACAGATCGGATTGGTCGAAAACCGTCGTTCCGCACCGCCGAACGGCGCCACGATCGGCCCGTAGTGCACGACATTGACGTAATGCATCGATGCGAGGCCGGCTGCCGCACACTGCTCGGCCCAGTCACCGATGCGGCCGATGTGATGAGCATGCCGCAGGCCGATCAACGCGACGCCGGTCTTGCGCGCCTTGGCGATCCCGATGTCCATGGCCTCGGTGCCGACCACCTGTCCATAGCCGGATTGGCCGTCAAGAATGGCGAACGCGTCGCTTTCATTGATCACGCGGACATGCGTGTTCGGCTTGACCTTACCCTCTTTCAACCAGCCGATGTACGAGGATGCACGAACGACACCGTGCGAGTCGTGCCCAGCGAGATTGGCATCGACCAGCCGCTTGGCGATCAGCTCCGCCTCGGCGCGCTCAGAACCCGCGTTCTCGAAGATGGTCGCAATGAAGGGGCGCAGAACATCGACTGCGATATCAGGCATGGCGTTTCGGTCTCCCAGTATTTTGTCCTAGGAGATTTACCGCACCTGACGATGCAAGCCCACTCATTAGAGATGAGGGCAGCCTCGACTACCCCCCGTGCGCCGGAATCGACGTCTCAGTCCTTGGCGCGTTCCACGTAGCTGCCGTCGGCGGTCATCACGACGACGCGGGTTCCGGTGCCGATGTGCGGCGGAACCATGATGCGCTGCCCGTTGGAGAGAACAGCGGGCTTATAGGACGATGAGGCCGTCTGGCCCTTCACGACAGGATCAGCCTCGACGATCTCGAACACCACACGCTGCGGCAGTTCGATAGAGACCGGATTGCCTTCGTGCAGGCTGACAGTGCAGGTCATGCCTTCCTGCAGGTAGACCGCCTGATCGCCCAAAATATCCTTCGCTACCAGGATCTGATCGAAGGTCTCGGGATGCATAAAGGTGTAGCCGGTCTCGTCTTCATAGAGATAGTTGAGGTCGCGTTCTTCAAGATAGGCGCGCTCGACCTGCTCGGTCGTGCGATAGCGCTCCGTCACCTTGACGCCATCGGCAATGCGGCGCATTTCCAGATGCGTAACCGGCGTACCCTTGCCGGGATGGATATTTTCCGCCTTCATGACGACGCATAGCTTGCCGTCGATCTCGAGCACATTGCCCTTGCGGACCGAGCTTGCGATGATTTTTGCCACAAAATTCTCCGTTCATTCTTCCGGAATCCGCGGCCGGCGCGAGGGCTCGGTCAGTGCGGACCACAATCAGTTCGCGCCGGTTCATAGCGCGATCAGAGGCCGAAACCAAGACCAGGCGCGTCACATCGTGCAACCGGTGGACGGTGGGAGCGGCCGATGCCTGGCCTGAACACCCCTGCATCATCGCCCTGGTGGGATCGGGACAGGTACGCCGACCGCCGCCCTTTTCTCCTGGCACGCGGGGGGATCAAGGCAGCGCTGAGGCGCTGGTTTGAGGCTCAAGGCTTCATCGAGGTCGATACGGCCATCCTGCAGACCTCTCCCGGCAATGAAACCCATCTACATGCCTTCGAGACCGCCCTGACAGCCCCAGATGGCTCTCAGAACCCGCTCTTTCTGCACACGTCGCCTGAATTTGCCTGCAAGAAGCTCCTGGCGGCCGGAGAAACCCGCCTGTTCACGTTTGCGCCAGTGTTCCGTAATCGCGAACGCGGACAGCGCCACCATCCGGAATTCACCATGCTCGAGTGGTATCGCGCACACGAGAGCTACGAGACGCTGATGGACGACTGCGCGGCTCTGCTCAAAGTTACCGCCGAGGCAGCCGGGGCCACGCGTTTCACTCACCGCGGGATCAGCATCGACGCATCGCTGCCGCCTGATCGGATCAGCGTGGCCGAGGCGTTTACCTCGATGGCCGGAATCGACCTGCTGGCCGCATTGGACAACCGCGACGCCCTGGCGGCGGCGGCCTGCGAGGCCGGCATCCGCGTCGCAGCCGACGACACATGGGCCGATATCTTCAGCCGCGTTATCGTTGAACGGATCGAGCCGCGTCTCGGGCAAATGCGACCGACCATCCTTGATGCCTACCCCGTCAGCGAGGCAGCCCTCGCGCGCCCCAAACCGGAAGATCCGCGCGTGGCGGAGCGGTTCGAGTTGTATGCCTGCGGCGTGGAACTGGCGAACGCGTTCGGCGAATTGACCGATCCGGCCGAGCAGCGCCACCGGTTCGAGACCGCCATGGCCGAAAAGGCTCGCATTTACGGTGAACGTTACCCAATCGACGAGGACTTCCTGGCCGCTCTCGAACACATGCCGCCAGCCTCAGGTATTGCGCTTGGCTTCGACCGTCTGGTGATGCTGGCAACCGGCGCAACCGATATTGAACAGGTGTTGTGGACGCCTTTGCCGCTGCTGGATGCGGGGGGCGCTTGACATTCAAGCCTAAAAACTGGCCCAAAGCCGCCATGAGCCGGATCGACAAGACCATCACCAGCGCGGCGGAGCTTGCCGCCACCGGATTGATTGAGCCGAGTGAGTTGCAGCAGCTCGAACGCGTTGCCGCACGCTACGCGGTCTCGATCACTCCTGCTATGGCCGAGCTTATCGACGTCGCTGATCCGCTCGATCCCATTGCTACCCAGTTCGTCCCCGATCCTCGCGAGCTTGTCACGACGCCGGAAGAGAACGCCGACCCCATCGGCGACGAACCTCATTCCCCGCTGCCTGGCCTCGTGCATCGCTATCCGGATCGCGTGCTCCTCAAGGTGTGCGGCGTCTGCCCGGTCTATTGCCGCTTCTGTTTTCGGCGCGAAATGGTCGGTCCCGGCCAGGGCCGCACGCTGACGACCGAGCAGCTCGGAGCAGCCTGCGATTACATTCGCGATCATCCGCAGATCTGGGAGGTGATCCTGACAGGTGGCGATCCGTTCATCCTGTCACCACGCCGGATCAGCGACATCACTGCGATGCTCAGCGCCATTCCACATGTGAAGGTGTTGCGCTGGCATACGCGCGTTCCCGTCGTTGATCCGGAGCGCGTGACGCCCGAACTCGTCAACGCGTTGAAAAGCACGACCGCCGCAGTCTGGGTCGCCCTGCACGCCAATCATCCGCGCGAACTGACGCCCAGCGCGCGCTCTGCCATCTCCCGGCTTGTTGATGCAGGGATTCCCATGGTCAGCGAGACCGTGCTGCTCAAGGGCATTAACGATGATGCCGAGACGCTCGGCGTGCTCATGCGCAGCTTCGTCGAATGCCGGATCAAGCCGTACTACCTGCATCACGGCGATCTCGCGCCCGGCACGTCCCACTTGCGCACCAGCATCGCTGAGGGCCAGGCCCTCATGCGCGGGATGCGCGGGCGAGTGTCAGGCCTGTGTCAGCCGACCTACGTCCTCGACATTCCCGGAGGCGCAGGCAAGATCCCGATCGGTCCGTGTCATCTCCACCGCGATGCCGAGGTTTATCGGGTCGAAGACATGAACGGACAGCAGCACGACTACAGGGACGAGCCCGGCGCTGATACCTGACGACAGACGCTTTACTCGTGCTTCTGGAACGAATGCCACGTCCCATCCGCACCGATCACGAGGCGATACCCCGTCCAGCGCTTCTTCTCGCGCATCGCCTTCAGTTCGGATGGAGAAACCAACCGTAACAGTGCGACTTCCTGCGCAGGTGTCAGGGCATCGAACTTGGCTTCGGCTGCAGCCGGCCAGACGTAGATCAGGTTGTTCTCGATGTCCTTGCCCAACGGCAGCGTGGTATGCCCCGCAGCCAGAATATTCGCGAGGATCGCCAGGATTTCCCGTCCCTCGCCATCGCCTGAGACTTTCTTCCAATAGTCGATCGGATCGTCGACGGCATTGTTGGACAGGATCGGCCTGAGCTCGTTCCATTCTAAAGCCGTCTGCAGGTCCTCGATGTTGCCACTTTGGACTGCTGCCAGGATAGCATCACGCATTTCCACCACAGCCGGTGGCAGCGCGTGCGTTGCGGTTGGTGAAGGTTTCGAGGCTCTGGCAGTACGCTTTTCTTGCGCCAGCACCACATTAGGTGCCGCTAACCAATGGACAAGCCCGGCCAGCATTACTACCAATAGGAAAACTTCGCGAATCGCGATCCGTCGTCCAGACCAGCCCATCAGGAGACGTCCTCTGCAGCGCAACGTCGTGCGCATGTTTTACGTATGTTCTTGGCCGCACGTGCGGCCGGCGTCGCTCTGCCTTCAAAGCGCGCTAGTAGCTGCTGGCCAGGTCGCGACGATCCGCTGATGCAGTTCATCCCCAATCCCCTCATCATTCCCGTCGGGCTTTTCATCGGCGTTCTTGTGTCCGCGCCCGTGGGTCCGGTTAACGTACTTTGCATTCAGCGCGCAATCGAGCGCGGCTTCTGGGGCGGAGTTGCGGCAGGATTTGGGGCAATGCTGGGCGATGGGTTGATCGCCCTGTTTGCGGCACTTGGCGTCGGCGCCATCTCAGGAGCGATCGAAGACTACCACAATGCCATTCAGCTCGTCGGCGGCATCGCGCTGCTAATCTTCGGCGTCCGGCTTTACCTTGCCGAGCCGAGGCTTCACGCCCTCATGGATAACGAGCCGCACTCGTTGTCGGAATTCTTGTGGGACACGCCAAAGACGTTCTTCCTCACGATTACGATCCCCGCTGCGGGGCTGGGCCTGTTCGCCATCTTCGGAGGCGTTTCGAGCTTCGTTGAAGTGCGCACGACCGTCGACGCATTGACGATGGTCGCCGCCATCATCGCAGGGAGCTTCCTGTGGTGGGTGGGCCTGTCATCGTTCATCGGCCGCATCCGTCATCGGTTTGCGGTCGGGAAACTGCAACGCGTCAACCAGATCGCTGGAATCCTGTTGATTGGGTTCGGTGTGCTGCTGATGGGTGAACTGGCGTGGAATGCCCTCGGAGGCTGGGGCAGCGGGCTGATCTGAAAGCCCGCAGCAAGAGACCGCCTATTGCATGGTGCCATTCATGGTGAATTCGCCCTGGCGCACGCGTTCGTCCAGGCCGCGCGCAAGACTGGCAACAGCATCCTCCCCAAACGCCGCCACGAGGTCGGTCAAGGCCGTGAACAGGGCCGCATAAGCCATCAACTCCGGTGCAATTCCCTGGTCGGCACCTTCGTCCCAGGCTTCCAGGATGAGGCTCAGCGCTTTGAAGCTGTCGCTCTTGTTGTCCGAGTTTTCGAAAGCTGTACGCTGCATTTCACTCTCATTCTCTGCTCGGCTTTTGCCGATACCCTGCAGTTCCCTAGCACAGCCGATCCCAAGAGTGGCAAGGCCAACAATTAAGTGTGAATCAGGAGTTATCGCGTCAGGGGGATATGATGATTTCGCCCCGTCTGATCGCGCGGCGACGCGCTGGCGAGCTCAAGGAACGTCTCGAATCAAGCCATCTGCGAGCTGGGTCGCCTCGCCCAGGAAACGATTGATCGCAGTCTGGGCGGATGACGTACAGGTTCGGTAGGTGCGGCTATAGCCCTGATAGCCCTTATTGAAGCTTCGCGTGAGCCGCGCCCGCCGCAATGCGGACGAACCCTCCGCGTCGATCAGGTCGCGCATCCGGTCGCGCCAGAGCTGCCCTTCGTCCGCGCCGCACAGCTCACGCAGATAGTGCACGGCGCCAAGGATCTCCGATAGACGTAGCAACTTGTCGTCGTAGCCACGCGCCTCCTGCGCAACAGAGGGATAGGCCAACAGCAGCCCGAGCGCCGCCGCGCCGATGATCGCACATTTGCGGTTTCGGGAGCCCGCTCCTGGGCCAGATCTCACCATTCGCCGATTCCCGTGTGCCCGCTGCCAATATCGACCCGGTTCATACCACGGGCGCGTTACGACCGACCAGCCGGGCCGAGAAGCGCGTGAGCCTTAGCCACAGGCGTTGCCATCGCGACACCTCGAATTCCTCGAGCTCGTAGTCGAACAGCGGCATGTTTCGCTGCAAAGCCCGCTCCAGCGCGGCAATGAATTTGCCCCGGGTTACGGGATCGAGGTCACGCGCGGCTATTTCAAGCGGATCGTTGAAGCGCCGCTGATATTCCTTCTCCACATGAAGGGCCGATTCCTCGAGGAGATCCATCGGTCAATGCTGTACAGGACGCCTACGTCCGAATAACGCGCATTCGCAGCTTGTGGTGAATGCTCACATTCAGCATAGCCGGATACGTGCGCGATACAAACGCAGACCGATCCGCGAGTTCTGCCCGTCAGAAGAAGATCAGGTCGATCGCGTATCGCAACCCGACCGCGCCAAGAAAACAGCCGAAAGCCAGCTCGAGCTTTCGTCTCGGAATGCCGTGCGCCATGCGGACACCCAGCGGCGCAGCTAGCACGCTGATCGGAATCACGATGGCAGCACCGATCAGATTGACATAGCCGAGCGACCCGGTCGGCAAGTGCGGTGAGCCCCATCCTGCCCACATGTATCCGAGGACACCCGGTATCGCGATCATCGGAGCTATCCCCGATGACGTGGCCACCGCCTGATGAATGGAGCGCCCGTAGGCCATCATGAGCGCGCTGATATACGCGCCGCCGCCCGTGCTCATCAGTGTCGACGAGAGGCCGACGGCCCACGCATAGACCTCGACCCAGCGGCTCTTTGGAATATCCGGGCCCAAACACCAACCGTCCTGACCGAACAGCAGTTTAGCCGCCAGTACACAGGCGCACACCACCCAGACCCATTTCAGTGTCGAGCTCGGGCTGACGCTCACGACCAGAATGCCGATGATGACGCCCAGGACGACGGGAATGGTGACGCGCCGCAGAAAGGCATCATCAACGGCACCACGCGCGCGATGCGCGGCCACAGACTTCAACGACGTTGGAATCATGATGGCGAGCGACGTGCCGAGCGTCACATGCATCCGGACGGAACTATCGACACCTAGCCAGGAAAACAGCTCATACAGCACCGGAACCAGCACAGCGCCGCCCCCGACGCCGAACAACCCGGCAAGAATGCCCGTGAAGAGTCCGCCGCCGGCCAGCCCAAGCACCAGCAGCGCGAGCGCGCCGAACGACATCCCAAGATCCATGATTGCATTCCGCCCCTATGCGGCGGCTTGACGATCCGGATCCGTACCGCGTCGATCGACTGCCGTCAGCGCCTT
>JAEYYQ010000346.1 GCA_023428365.1 Pseudomonadota bacterium
TTTCGGAAAAGCGTTATGTACGGGAGCAATGGGAGGCCTTCGCGGACTACAAGAAGGTGCTCTCTTTCAAGGACACCGCCTTGCCGCAAGGCGCGTTCCCGAAGGGCGACATCGTACTTGAATACAGCGCAGCGGCACTCGGCTGCGGTAGCGACTGAGCGCGGGAAACGGCCGCTTCGAAACAATCGAGCATCAGGTGATCCGGGGGGAAACGTGAAGCGGCTGGCATGTATCTGTCTCGCGCTCTTATCATTACGACCAGACCATAACAATCTGGCCGGTTGGTGAAGTCAAAACGTCCGCAGACAAAACCGCAATAGCGCCAATTCGTCTGCAGAGCGTTCTGATGCGCTTCCAGGGATATCATTGCGAGAGAGATATATGCCGATAGATCACGATGAGCTAGAGCGCCGTCTCAATCAGACCATGATAGAGACGGGATCAGTCTTTGACTATTTCTCTCGCGCCATCACAACCGTGACTTGGCTTTCATTCAATGCGATTGCCTTAGCCGCCTATTTTAATAGCGCGGTATTTCGCAACCTAACGGGCTACCCGCGTTTCGTGATTTCCGGTGGATTAGTCCTCGTGTCCCTGTCCTCTTGCATTCTACTTGCCTGGGCGTTTGCGAGACTCACATCTGATCTGCTTCTCATCGTACGTGGTGGCGAAAAGCTGGACAATACCGGTCTGGGGCATGTTGCTGCCGCGGCAGGGACTATAACTCTGGTGACTTTCATCACATACGCACTCACGGTGCAGGCGATGCGAGCCTTGCAGCTGACTACTGGCTGGCCATTTAACGTCATTCTCGGCCAATGATCCGCGTTGCGATCGTCGGAGCGGCAAACGAACCAGGGCAGAAAACCACTATAGCCGCGTGCAAACTAGATCGGAACCGGCTGCCATTCCAAGCTCATCAACTTTTCACGGAACGCGAACCGCACGATATGAGCCTCAACGACATGCTTCATGCGTTCCAGAAGAGTGTCATCCTCGGCCCGGATTTCGAAAACTAGAACGCTACCTAGCGCACGCATCTCCAGGCGCCCGTACGGCATCTCTGCCACGCCATGAAAAGCATCATAGTGAACCTCAACCTTGTGCGAAAAATGCTTGCACATCATCTGCAGATAACGAGATGCGCGCTCGGTTTCGAATTGGCTTACCGCCGTAAGCATCACGGCAATTCCTTTGATAAGGCTACGCGGATCTCTGGATTACGTCATCAACCAAGACATGTACGTGCCCAAGTGAGGTCGTCTCGATATGAGCACTCACCCCATAGACTGTCGCCAGCATCTCTATCGTCAATACTGATGATGGAGTGCCATGCGCGATGACCGTTCCGCGATGAAGGATCGCGATCCTGTCTGCCCAGCGTGCGGCGAGGTTCAGGTCGTGCACGACGATAACGACAATGCGCCCCTCACTCGCCAGCCTGCGAACGAGGCGCATCACCGAAACCTGATAGTGCAGATCCAGTGCGCTCGTTGGTTCGTCCAGCAAGAGAACACGCGGCTCACTTGCTATGGCCTGGGCCAAACTCACAAGTTGGCGTTGCCCGCCTGAAAGTCGATCCAAATATTCTAAAGCAAGGTGGCCAATCGACAGGTTTTCCAAAGCAGCGAGCGCGTGGGCAGGTACATCATCGCTTGCTGCTCTGAGCCGCGGCCGATGCGTCGCCTTCAACGCCGTCATGACCGACTCGATAACGGTCAGCGAAACTCCTTGGGGCAGTGCTTGCGGCATGAATGCGATCAGTGATGCTCTCTCGGCCGCGCTCATCGCCAACAGATCGTGATTTCCGAGGCGAATTGCGCCATCACTTTGCAGCAACCCCGCAAGCGCCATCAGCAGCGTCGATTTTCCGGCAGCATTGGGACCAACCAATGCTGTAACGTGACCCGGCGCCAACGGCCCAAAATCGAGTTTGTGAATGACTGGGCGGCCTGGATAACCGGCCGTCAGTTTTTCGACGATCAGCGCGTCTTTCGCGGCCGGCTGCATCAGGATCTGTTCCTGCTGAGAACCAGGAGGAGAAAAACCGGAACTCCGATCAAGGATGTTATAAGGCCGATCGGCAGGATAATTCCAGGCACGATGACTTTGCTGGCCCAGGAAGCAAGGCTCATCACAAGCGCGCCGGAGAGCATGCTGGCGGGAAGAAAGAAGCGGTGATCCTCGCCCACCAACAATCGTGCGATGTGTGGTCCTACCAACCCGACGAATGCTATGATGCCGACAAAGGCTACCGCTGTTCCCGTCAGGAGACTAACGCGCAACAACGACGCGAACCTCAGTCTCGAAACATCGACGCCGAAACTCCGCGCCCGATCCTGCCCCAACCGCAGCGCCGTGAGCCGCCACGATGCCATCAAAGAAAGAGGGGCGATTGTAGCCAGTACGATGCTGACGATTGCAATTTTCTCGCTATTGGAACGGGTGAGACTGCCCATCGTCCAAAAGACGAGCTGTTGAAGAGCTTGTTCGTTGGCGATGAACTGGGTCAGCGCAACCAGCGCATTGAATGTGAAGAATAGAGCAATTCCGAACAACACAATTGTTTCCCCGCCTGAGCCGCGCAACCGCGTCAGTGTCTGCAACAGCATCGCAGACCCGAAAGCGAGCAGAAATGCATTGATCGGGATTATCCAGTTCGACGGAACACCTGGAACGCCGATTCCAAGGACAATTGCCAGCGCAGCGCCGAAAGTTGCTGCCGATGACATGCCGAGCGTGAATGGACTCGCCATTGGATTGTTGAGAATTGTCTGCAGTTCCGCTCCCGCGAGTGATAAGGATGCCCCCACCGCCAACGCCATCAGTGCTTGGGGCAAGCGGACGTCCCAAATGATGACCGTAGCCGACCGGCTCAGCGTCTCAGGGGACAACAATCCGCGCAAGACATCCAAGACGCTTAACGAAGATGGGCCGGTCGCAACATCAGCGACGAATGCAATTGTGGTCGCGAGAGCTAGGGCAACGATCACGAAAAGCCGAATGAGAACCAGCCTGTGATATGCAGCAAGGATCGACGCAGCTGGCCCCCGAGTGCCCGGCATTGAAGATCCCGTGTTGGTTCCGGGAGGGCTCACTTCAGAGAAATCCAATAGGTACCTTCCAATGGAACAGGCAGAAATTCCTTGTTCAAGAGCCGCAAGCTGGCATCAGGGTCAATGTCGGCGAACAGTTCCGGATGAAACCATTTGGCTAGTACTTCAACAGCAAGGAAATTCATCGGCATATTGCTGAACAAATGCCAGATCCCATGAACGCGGCCGCTGCGCACCGCCTTTAGGTCGGCCAATACTGGGATTTGAATGACAGACGAAAGGGCTGCACGCGTCTCTTGTTTGTCGATTCCGGGCCCCATAGCCAAGCCGCCTTTGCCGACCAAATGAATTCCCCCCGTGCCGACATAAACATCCGGATCCTGGGCAATGACATACTCCGGATTGAGCTGCCCAAATGGCTGCTTGAGGACGTCGACGGCAATGTTGTGCCCACCTGCGGCATCTATGAATGCTCCAATCGTCGCGCGCCCAGGCGAATTACAACAATCGCCTAGGCCAGCGTGAGCATGCATCAGGACCTTAGGTAGCGCTGGCTGTGCGGTGGCGAGCTTGTCGGCGATACGGCGCATATGCGTCTGATAGACGTCGATGTACCGCTCTGCTTGCTGCTCACGGCCCAGTAATTTCCCGAGAATGCGAATGCTAGGCACAGTGTTCTCGAGCGGCTTGCTGACAAAATCTATAAAGACAACAGCTATCCCAGCCGCTTCCAGACGCTCGATGATGTCAGTTGAATAACGCGACGGTCCATAGCCACCACTCAAGATCGCAACATCAGGTTGAACTGCTAAGGCCTGCTCCACGGAGAAGGTATCGGCGCTGCCTTGTCCCACAAATGGAATGTCGGCAATGGTTGGAAACTTCTGCTTATAACGCTCGTAGGTCACCTTATCTTGTCGCTGGAGATCGGCAGGCCACCCCGCGATGAGCGCGACAGGATCGGGATGGATCAACGACAGCGCGAGAATTTGTCGTCCTTCACCCAGCACAATTTTCTTGATCGGTCGTTTGATCGTGACCTTGCGATCGGCGATGTCGGTAATTTGAATGCTATCGGCAGCCGACGCTTTCGCATATGCCACGGAGATAGCGACAACGATCAGGCAGACCTGCAGTAGTCGAAGAACGGATGCCATCATTTTTCTCGATTGTCGTCTCGTGTCGCCATTGCGAAACGTAGCGCCCGACTGATAAGCGCCGGAATGACAGAGACGTGGTTTTCCCCCTCGAATTGGCAGTAAGTCACCTGCAGCCCATGAGGCGCCAGTTCATGCAGGCGTGCCGCCATTTCGACTGCGTTATCGATCATCCTATTTTTTGAGACCCAATCCATTCGCTTTTTGATTTGCGGATTGGTGCCTTCGTTCTCGGAGATGCTCTGCTCCAACGCACCCACCCCCATCAGGAGACGCACACAGCGGGGGGTGGCCCGCAATCGTTCGGAAAACGCCTTCTCAGCCGTCAGGATCGATCTGTCGGCGAACCAGATTGACGGGCTTCCAGCAACGAACGTCGAAAACATATCCGGACGCGTGAACATCGCGTAAAGAGTGAACAGCCCTCCAAATGAATGACCGAAAAGTGTTTGACGTTGCGAATCTATTGGAAAATCGCGCGCAATAATGGGTTTCAGATCGCGCTCGAAGAACTCGAGCAAGTGATCAGCACCTCCTGTTTTCGGCCACGATGAGTCGTCAGGACGGGTGGACAACAATGATGTCGGGACTGCAGGAGTATAGTCATACGTCCGCCGTTCCGCATCGATTGGCAGATCGGTCGGATATCCTAGGCCGACGATGACCGCAGGCTCAACACCCGTTGCGGTCGGACGCCGCGACTGGAGCGACACGGCGTCCACCACCGTCGCGAACATCGCATTTGCATCGAGCAGGTAAATTACCGGATAGCCATCCGCACCCGGCGTCCCCTTTGGGATAGAAATAAAAATACGAAATTCAGCGCCCGAGCGGGATTGCATCGGGCGCTGCTGGGTTCTCGGTAGTGTGACCGGCGGAAACGTTTCAATCTCCCATCACCATTGGTACTTCAAGGTGGCCATGATATTGCGGCCAGCCCCGTAGTAGCAGCCGGAATTGGTTGGTCCGGTTGCGGGGAAACCGCCGCCGAACTGTCCGCACGACGCAAGATATTCCTTATCGAACAGATTGGTTGCGTTGAGCTGCAGCGAATAGCCTTCATACGCTGGCGACAAGGCGCCAAAATCGTATCGCGCGGCTGCATCGACAAGGAGCACCGGATCCACCGTCCAGGTATTGGTTCTGTTGCCGTAAGTCTCGCTCATGTAGCGCAGCCCGCCGCCAAAACCGAAGCCCCGGAGCATGCCATCATGGAACGTATAGAATGCCCATATCGCGGCCATATGTTCCGGCACCGCCGTCGGCCGCTTGCCCTTGTCGAACGTCGTCGATTTCGTAATCTCAGCGTCGATGTAAGTGTAAGCTGCGGCGATATCGATATTATCGTTCAGGCTCGCTCGCGCCTCAATTTCCACACCACGGCTACGCACCTCTCCAGTCTGCGTCTGGCACAGAGTGTTAGCATTAGGAGCGCAGGGATAGCTTTGAGCCGGTGGCGGCGCATAAACGTGGTCTGTATCTGTCGTTAGTACGTCCTGAAGACGTATATCGAACAGTGATACCGTAATGAACGCATTCACACCGGGCGGCTGATATTTCACGCCAACTTCGAACTGTTCTCCAGTCGTCGGCTTAAAGGGATTACCCTGATAATCGACGGCCGTTCCCGTAATCGGTTCGAACGAGGTTGAGTAGCTGAAGTACGGCGAAAATCCATTGTCAAAATGATAGAGCAGCCCGCCTCGCCAGGTAAATTCTTCATCCTTCTGATCAGCCCTGAGAATAGCACCACTGGCTAACGTCGTTTGATTGAAGTCATAGCTGGCCCAGTCGTATCTCGCTCCGAGAACACCGACGAGGTTGCCGATCTTCACCTGCTCCTGAGCGTATATTCCAAGCTGATCTGTTTCGCTTTTGTTGCGGGTAGCGATTGCCGGGCGGGCAACCGAAAGTCCATAGACGGGGTTCAGATAGTCGATCGTTGGCGCCGCCGCACCAGGTCCACCACCGGAAAGTGCAGCGTTGGCCGACGCAAATTGATAATCGAGGCCGAACAGCATGGTGTGCTTTACGACACCTGTGGCGAATTTTGCCTCCGCCTGATTGTCGACGGCATAGGTGTCTACGCCGTTGATCGTGAGGGATTTATTACGCGAGATGTTGGTTCCCGTAAGACCGGAAGTTTGAAGCGCTGCAAACGTCGTATCCAGATTCATGTAGCGAAAGTTCTGACGTACCGTCCAAGTTGGGTCGAACTTGTGCTCGAACAAATAGCCGATCGCCGCTTGCTCACGCTTGAAGGTGTCGTATGCGGGATCGCCTGGATTGAAAAAGTGCGGAATCTTTCCGTTGGGCGACGGCAATCCGGACCCTAGTGCCGGAACGCCGACGGAATACGAACTTGCCGGGTCATTGAGATAGCTCGCGAGAAGCGTCAGGGTTGTTGAGGTCGAGGGGCGCCATGTGAACGATGGGGCGATCGCATAGCGCTCCTCGTCGACGCCATAGATGTCGGTGCCGGTATCACGCGCCAGACCAGTCAGGCGATAAGAAAACTCACCATTCCGGTCGACCGGGCCACCAAAATCAAAAGCCACCTGTTTGCGCGCATGGGTTCCGAAGGTGACTGCAATCTCGCCGAAGGGATCGTCAGTTGGCTTCTTGCTGACGAAATTAACAAGCCCGCCAACGCCAACCTGGCCGTACAAAACCGAGGCAGGCCCCCTGAAGACTTCGATCCTCTCGAGAAGATACGGATCCATCACGGGGACGTCGAAATTGAGCCCGCGCTGCAGCTTCAATCCATCCTGGAAGTGCACGAAGCTCTGCAGATTACCGAGGCCTCGGATATTGACGATGTCATAGCGCGACGCAGGGCGCACATCGACGATGACCCCGGGCGTATAATGCAGCGCGTCGGACACGCTCTCAGCGCCCTGCTGCTCGATTTGATCGCGCGTCACGACGGAGATCGACTGGGGCGTCTCAATCAGAGGAGTGCCCGTCTTGGTTCCCGTCGCACTTTGGTTGGCAACGAACCCTTGAACCGGTCCCGTGGCCTGCTCCATAGGACTGCGAGGAATTGGACTGGGTGCAGCGACAGGTATAGGTGCGCTCGCGGGTGCGGATTTTGGCGTCGCCTGCTTCGCTTTCGATTTGGGTTGTGCCTTGGATGCCTCAACGCTGACCGGCGGCAATGTGATGCCCGGCTGCTGCGCATACGCAAAACTGATTGTTAGCGGCGTTCCCAAAACCCCCGCCAACAGTAAGCGGTAGATCGACCGACCACGCAGCTTACCAAGCTGAGTGACATCTCTCACCGACTGCCCGAATTCCGTCACTGTCCGCTCCCCCAAAGCATACCATCATCCGAAGATGATGTTTGACGTCGTCAATGATGGCTGGGGAACGCCTAGCTGACAGGAACCCATACAGGATCAAGTATACCTTTACGGTCAAGAATATTTGGAGCGAGAGGTGCTGTATTAGGATAACCGTCACAAAGCTGCCACGCTTCATCTTCGATCATCGTCCGCTCACTGCTTGTCCCGATTGCTAGTTCGGTGTGATCCGTCCGAAAGTTGCGTCGACGAGGCCGACCTGGGCGATCCGGTGATCGAACTCCTGGTGCTGCGGGTGCGGGAGCGGATCAAAAGCGTTCTCTATGCCCAGTTCGGCTATCCAAGGTGGTAGCCAAGTACCACAAGATATCGCCCTTCACGCTGTCGCCCGACGGCATCTCCGATCGCGGCGACGACGACCTGGATGTGGACATCATCGCCCAGGTGCCCGCCGATGACGTGCTACGCAAGGCCAAATGGGCAGCCCGGCAGGCGCGGCGCAAGGCCACCGAAACAGGAGGCTCTCACTGAGCGCCTTCGACACACCGACCTGCTAAACTAAGAAAAGCGGCAAGCGACAAACTGCTTCGTTCCCGAGGGCCTTCATCCTCGGCCGACGCGCGCGAATACGGGCACCTGGTAGCGCTTGCGGTAAGCGCCGGGCGTAAGTCTTGTCAGGCGTTTGAACAGCCGACGGAAGAATGCAGGGTCTTCGTAACCGACCTTCCAACTGATCTCGTCGGCCGGTGCGTCCGTGCGCTCGAGCCGACGCTTGGCGTCTTCGATCCTCAGGCGCTGCACGTAGTCGATCGGAGCGAAACCTGTTGCCTGTGAAAATCGCCGCTTGAACGTGCGCTCCGCCAGACCCGAGCGCTTCACCATTTCCTCGACGGGCGATGCCACAGAGAAGTGACTTGCCAACCACTCCTGCGCCTCGCCGACCACCGCGTCACCATGATCTGTGCGACCACGAAAGACGATATAAGGCGCCAGGCCGTCGTGATGCCACTGCAGCGCAAAGTATCGCGCCACGGTCTGCGGTCGATGGGGCACGCTACGCGACGTCCGCCCTTGCTGAAAACGGTACGCTGTTGATCGTGGAACCGTTCGCCCGAGACAGCGTGGAGCACAACATCAACCCCGTCGGACGCCTCATGTACGCCGGATCGACGACGATGTGCTGTGCGCACGCGATCTCCGAGCAGGGTACGCATGTGCTGGGCGCGCAGGCGGGGCCGCGTCGGCTCGAGAGCGTACTGAGGGCAGCCGGGCTGAGCTCGATCCGCACGGCCGCGGAGACGCCGTTCAACTTGGTCATCGAGGCTCGACGCTGATGTCGTCGGCGAGCACGCAGCTCAATCATTCGGCTTATACGGAAAAGGTCCATGGAAGGAGCCCTCGCAGAGCCCATAGAGTTGGGGGTGTCTGACGTGCCAATGTCCCGTACGCAAACTGGCCAATTATAGTATCATCTCGGTGCCGACAAACAGGAGAAAGGTAGCACGTTTGCGGAGATTTCGCGCGGGTTCCACTCCGGCAGAGCGATCCGGTCTCTCTTATCGGTAATCGAGGCCAGAGCGTGTGCGAGTCTCATGCCGGGATTTGAAAGAAGACCACCCCAGTTTCCGGAGTGGAAGGGACGCAGATCGCAGATCAGATTGAAGCCGACGGTACCTCGGCTGCCGAGGAACAAGGTCGGGGAGGACAAACCAATCCGCGGCCCGTCGGAAGCGATCAAACAGTCGGCTTCGAGACGCTCGCGATGTTAGCGAGCAATCTCGGCTAGCCCCAGCGATCCAGCCTCTTCAGCCATTTCAAGGAGCACCTTCACGTTGAATCCGAGTCGACCGCGCTGTTTCAGGACCAGTCTCATCGCGGTGAGGTTGATCGAGTGCCGCCCCTTGTTGTCAGCGACCCCGCGGCCATAGAATCGACCCTCCGCTTCATCCAATGTCCAGGGATCCCCGCTGCGCTTTCCACGCTCCGGCCATACCCCACAGAACATCGCCGAGCCCGTATATGAGAATGGTTGGCAGTTCGGGATTTTCAATGCGTACCCCCAGAAGTGCCGGCAATCGCGGTGCCACGGGGTTGCCCAACAGGTCGCACCGCACATTTCGCGGCAAAGGCGCTTCCCAGTACGAGAAACGTGCGCGACCGCGACAAGCAGGTGGCCCTTGCCGGTTAGATCGAGATTCCAGCCGCCCCAACTCGATGCTTAGACCACAGTCTTTTTGCGCCTCCTGGGGGAGGGATCGAGAAAAATTGCATTTTCACGGTTGTATTGGAGCGCAACTCTCGCATGCTACCGCCTAATGTAGAGATTAGGGATTATGCTATTGAGGATCCACCACATGCTCATTGTTAACTCTCATCCGGACCACGGTAATCCTCTTAGCGCACACCCGCCGCTAGCCTAACTTCGAAGGACGACTGATTATGCAACGCATCGATCTCGAATTTTCCAAGGAAGAGTTCGCGCAGCGTTTGTCTGCAGTGCGCGAAATTATGGCTGAGATGAATCTACAGGTTCTGGTTCTCGACGAACTGGAATCCATGCAGTGGGTGTCTGGCTTTGGCATTTCTCAAACGATGTGGCGGTGTGCAGTCGTTCCGCAGGAGGGCGAGCCTTTTCTGATTGTCCGGAGCCTGGATCTTGTTCCTGCGATCGAGCGGTCTCCATTTTCTGACATTGTCGGGTTCAAGGACTGGGATGATCCGGTAGCCGTGTTGGCCAACGAACTTCGCAAGCGCGGATTAGATAAAGCCGACATCGGTGTCGAGTTCGACTCCTCTTCGATGTCGGTTCGCCGCCTCGAAGATCTCAAGCGAGAACTTCCGGGCGCGCACTTCAAAGACATTGGCATTCGCATCTGGCAACTCAGAGCAGTGAAGTCTCCGGCGGAAATCGAGTATCTTCGCCGTGCTGCCCAAATCTGCGATGAGGCCGTGCTCCGTGGCGTTGCGGCGATCAAGGTCGGCGGACGTCAGCGGGATGTCGTGAAGGCGGCCGCCATGACCTATCTTGAAATGGGTGCTGACCCGGGCCGCGTCGGACCGATCACGACTGGCATTGGCTGGGGCGCCTTGCATGGCAACGAGCATACGCATCCCATCGAAAAGGGTAGCATCGTCCACATTGAATTGACGCCGCGCGTTTGCTGCTATAGCTCGCGGATCATGCGATCGGTGGTTGTCGGCGAACCCACCCAGGAGCAACTCGATGTCATGGATCAGCTAATTAAGATCCAGGATAAGCAATTCGAGGCCATGGTGCCTGGTGCCGTGGCCAGCGACATCGATGCGTTGGCTCGCAAGCCCATCCTTAAGGCGAGGCTTCGGCCAAGCTATGATAATATTACCGGCTATACCTTGGGCTGCTATCCATCCTCCACACAGAAAGGGAGTGAGTTCGTCCACAAGTTCACCCCCGCCGAAACCTGGAAGCTCAAGGAGGGGATGGTTCTTCATATGTACCTATCAGCTGAAGGCTTAGCGATCAGCGAGGCCGTGGTTGTGCGGTCGAACGGTGTCGAACGCCTGACTCAGTGTGAAAGAAAGCTGTTTAGCGTCGTCGCCTAATAAACCTAACTGAGCGATGCTTGCTTCTAGGCAGCCAGATCAACCGCAAAATGGCAGCGAATATCCAGGCTATTTACAATTTCGATCTTCGGAACGCTCGTCTGACAAATGGATTGGCGGAGCGGACAGCGCGGGTGAAACCGACAACCTGACGGCAGATTGATCGGGCTTGGCACTTCCCCCTTAATCGCTGGCTCGGGAAGGGATCGCACTGCGTCGGCACGGCGATCTGGAACAGGGGCAGCCGCGGACAGCGCCTTCGAATACGGGTGTACCAGACTCGCCTGGAGTTCATTGCGCGCGGTTCCAACACGCAGCGCTGTATCGACGAGGGGCTGAGCAAGCTGGGCATCAACCCCAATGTCGTGCTGCGCCTCGGCAGCCGCGAGGCGGTCAAGGAAGCCGTGTCCGCCAACCTTGGCTTCGGTATCGTCTGGGAATATGAGGCCCGCGACATGGCGCATCTGTACGCGATACGTCTGCTCAAGTCGGACATCGAAAGCACCGACTATCTGGCCTGTCTTAAAAATGAATACCGTCGATGGCCGATCAAGGCATTTTTCGATGTTGCCTTGACCACGACCAGTCGCGGAGTTTAGGGGGCAGCCTGAAAACTGACCTGCCATCTCCGCGGGCCGACTCAGGCGAAAATGCAAACCGACGACGCCCGCAGGTCAGGAATAGCCAGGGTCTGGCAGACTGAAACGCACGATCGGCTCCGCCAGAATCGACAAGCTAGCCCCTGTATAGAGCAGCATCAGAATCGTCATCGGAATGAGACTGTAGATGGCTAGCTTGTGCGTTGGTGCCGTTTTCAACGCAACAATGTGTGCGAGATAGACGGCAATGACGTGCCCGAACACGATTGCACCAATCGCGACGTACCAGATCTCACGCGCGTCGATCGACTCCAGATCAGGCTCCCAACGGGCGGTGCCGAAGAGATTCCAGCCAAATCCGAATGGGTCCGATAACAGCGCAACGAACGCTTGCGATTGCAAGAGGATGTAGGAGTAGTTGTGCGCAATGTTGTAGCCTACCGCGATCGGTACCAGTGTGAGAAGATAGTGGCTGGCAACACTCAGTGTGGTGAAGCCGCTGCCGAGGATCCGGTTCATCGCGGACGCGGTGATGAGATAGGCGAAAAGAAAAACAAACCACGTCGCGACGAGTCCGTATGTTCCGGAAATCAAGCCGGCTCTATCGGACGGCAGCGATGGTTCGAGGGTGCGCCATAGGCCTGTACCGAGCAGCCCGTCGAACAATACAGACGAGAGCAGCAATAAAACCAGCGCAATCATTGCGAGTGAATGCTGCGCTCCGCCAAACAACGCTCTGGACCAGGATCGCCAGACCCACACACCTGTTTCATTATCCATTGCGGAAAGCTCGCCATCGGAGCGAGATACGCCGAGCGGCGCAAAACTTGAAAGAACACCAAACACCAGGGAAAAGACCTCGCCACGCTTGAGCCAAACTTGCGGCCCAAACGCATACATCGCCGAAATCGTCAGTAGTGAATAGGCGATTGCGAGAACGGCCAGCGCCATCGGCGAAGAACTGAACGGCGAGATCAACTCGACCCAGACAAAAATCAGGAGCAGCGCAACCGCGGGCCATTCCGCGACGGCGTCTGGATATATGCGAGGAGGCGATGCACGTCCGCCCGACGCGGATCCTCTTGCAAACCACCCATATAATGTCCACCACGGGTTCAACGAAGGCCACAGGTTTGCGACACACGCCACGAAAATGCTGAATGCGCACCACCACATGATCCAGACCAGCGAAGGTGCGATATTGCGTGCAGGATGCGGATTTCCAAACAGCCCCGTTGCGATCACGCCGACCAAGGCAACCACACCGATGATTTGCAATGTGATTGTCAGGGTCGATCTCAGGACGCGGTTTGTCGTCCATTGCGAGGGCAATAGCGGTCGTTCAATACCTTCACGCGGGCCTGCATACACGAATGCAGCAGTGATCAGAAACGTGACGGCGACAACCGCGACCGCGCCGTAAACATAGAAGCTGAGCGGAACAGGCAGATCATAGCGTTCGGCAATGGCATGCGACCACGCCGGCGACGCCAATGTAAGAGATGCTAAGCCGTACAAGCCAACTCGGATCTTCAAACGGTGCGCAGCTCTCATGGCGGCATGACTTCCAAAAACGCCAATGGGGGGCCATGATGATGGGACTTAGCCACAGCGCCGGTTTCATGCAGCTCAATGCGGAAACGACCCGTCGCGCGCGTCGGTATCAGGAACTTCGCCGAAGTTTCAGGCTTAAGTTCCATCTCCAGCTTCAAGCCGTGGATATGCAGTACGACTGCGCGGTCTGCGATTGCCTCGATGCTGGCAACAGCCCCTTTCGTCACACGAATTGTGCGTTGATGCGAGGGAACGCTGTTGCCTTTGATGCTCAGCTTAAAGACGCGCTCGTCAGATGCCCCGGCTGATCCGGCGCACATGGCGCTGCAGACCATCACACACATGACAGCAAGACGCCGGACCAACCATCTCGCAGACACGGCAGCTCCCGTCCGAAACGATCGCGATAGAGCCCTGCCGCCAGATCTCGGCGGCAGGGTCACTATGGCTTCAGCCTTTGATTTCATACTTCGAGGAATCCTGGATAACATCCAGGATGAGCTTCTTCGCGGCGGACATGTCGAAGCCCGCTTGCTGGTAGACCTCGTAAATCCGGAAGTCGGAGACGCGCGACAGAACAAATCCGGATAGTTTGTTGGCTTCAAGCGAGCCCGCTTTCAGTCCAAGAGCGACGGCAACTTCTTCGATTGCTTTAAGTGCCGTATGGCCTGCGATGTAGTGCGAGAACGACCATGCACCGTCAGTGTAGGTGACAAACCACCACTCCGCCATCTGTTTACCAGGCTGCACGACGATCGGAGGCATGTCGACAATTTTGGCAGCCTCGGCTAGGGCGGCATTCAGGCCTTCGCCATCCTTGTCGAGATCCCAGTGCGGATCGAAATGCGAGGCTGCTGTAGCAACAATCAGCGCTTCCGGCGCGCCACGCTTCATCAGTTCCGCATAGACGACTGCACCGTGCTCGCCCATCCATTTCCATTTGGCTTTGCCGCGCTCACCGCCCCAAGCCTGGGGATACCATTGCGGCTTGGTCACCAGCCCCGTCTCCGGACTCCACTCGTACCAGACCTTCGCCCAATCATGCAGGACCAGAGCCGCGATGACGATGTCGCGGTCGATCTTCTCGACTTTATAGATCTTTTCGTAGGCATCGGCCCATGCCATCGCCACGTCGATCCATTCCGCCGCGTGAACCGGCAGGCCGCCAGGATAATAGTGATGCCCCTTGCCACCGGCGGCCGGAGACGCCAGGAAGGATTGCGTCGCCTTGGCATTAAAGACCTTCGTTTCGGGCGTCAGCACCATATCGAGCACGAGTTCACGGATTTTGTCGTTTTTGATGCTCTTGATATGAGCGAGAACCCGGTCATTGGCAGCTTTTGTCCACGCGCCGGTCGATGCCATCTCTTCGGGCGTCATCGCAACGATGGCTTTAATGCGCTCCTGCGACACCGGCTGCGCGTGACCGGGTGTTGCCAGCCCCATCGCCACAATCATACACAAAATACCAAAAGTCCTTCGCATTCCTCGCTCCCTTTCTGCTTGGTCGACGAACTCTGGCATCCAGGCCTATGGGCATTGCATGAACTGGATGTGACACGTCACCGGATGATTTCATGGTCCGGCGGATGATTTGTGGTAGCGTTGCAAGCCAAGACGTCAGACGCCTCAAAGCGCCGAGAAACGTAATAACGACCAGTGATCCTTGAGCTTCTCGCGCGGGGTGGAAAACCAGTTTGGTGGATGTCGTACGCCGCCACCCTGCAAGCATCTGCAAGACTCTTGATCGAGGCTCTCTGCTCGCTGGATTCAGCCATGCGCCGACGGACCGCTATAAACTCGCGTTAAGCGATACTAGGCACATATCCACAACATTGCAATATTGCACAAATTTGCACACTGATGATGAAACGGACATCACTGATTTCGCGAGAGGCGCTGCCATGACAACATGACGTAGTCCAATTGAAGTGATGGCGCAGTCCGTCGGCTGTACGGTAAGGTCGCAATGCATTTCAGCGGGAAGAGCTGCGTCACTGATTGCACATCCGTTCAATCACAATCGGGATCAAAATGATGTGGTCGGGTGAACGCGAAAATCACATCCTGCGACTGCTGTCGATTGCGGATGGCCGTCTGGAAACCGAACGGCTTGCCGAGA
>JAEYYQ010000365.1 GCA_023428365.1 Pseudomonadota bacterium
ACCGAAGGCGGGCTTTCGTTTCGTTGTGATGGCGCAGCGAATGGCAATGCCACGCTCGCCCTCAGGCCGGAGCGGATATCCATCGCGGCAGTGCCTATTCAAGGCATGGATAATTGCGTCGAGGGAACTGTCGAGTTCGTGTCCTACCTCGGCGCGCAAATCGACATTCATGTGCGCATTTCACCGCAAGAGCGGCTCGTCGCGCAAATTGCCAATCGCGCGGGAGATTTCACGCCACACGTTGGCGACCAGGTTTATGTCGGCTGGTCGCGCACGGACGCCAGGGTATTCAACGGCCACGGACAGACTCATTGAGAAACGTCTGCTGTGCGCGCAAACAAAGGGAGTTCAAGTATGTCTCGCATCGGTAAGACACTATCGCGCCGTCAACTTCTTCGAGGCACCGCTGTTGTCGGTGGCGCACTCGCATTCGGCAAACTTTCAGCACCGGCCTCTGCTCAAGCCAAGGGCAAAATTGTCGTAGGAACATGGGGCGGCGACTATGCTCGGCTACTGAATAAGAACATTGAGGCGCCGTTGCTCATTCCGAAGGGCTGGGAGGTTGTTCAGGATCAGGCCGGTGATCCGCAGCGGCGCAGCAAAATGCTGGCTGAGAAACGGCTGCCGCGCGGCACGTCAGACGTGCAAGGACTATCAGCTGTCAATATGTACCAGATGCACGACGCCGGTCTCGTGGATGAGATCGACTATGCGAAAGTGCCGAATGCCAAAAACCTTCTGGAGTCGATGAAATATCCTTATGGCGTCGGCCATATCTATTCCGGCAAGATCGGCGTTTATAATCCCAAGCTGATCCCGCAAGCACCGAAAAGCTACAAGGATGTTTTCGATCCCAAATGGGGCAATAAGCTCGCCCTGATTGATATTCAGTATCAGTATACGCTGGTTGCTGCCGCGCTGGCTGCGGGCGGTACGCTGACGAACCTGGAGCCCGGCAAGAAGCTTCTGCTCGAATGCAAAAAGGCCGGAATGAGAATCTATCCGACCAATGAGGCGTTTGCCCAGGGCCTGAAGGCGGAGGAGTTCGGCACGGGTATCATGTGGAAAGCGCGTGTCGTGCAGTGGCAGAACGCGGACATTCCGGTTGAGGCTGTTACGCCGTCAGAAGGAGCCTTGGCCTACGTCTCAGGCTTTGTTGTTCCGAAGAACTCGCCGAACAAGGACGGAGCTTACGCATATCTCGACGCCATGCTTGAGAAATCGGCGCAGGAAGCGTTCGCGGTGGACATGGGCTACAACCCGACCGTCACCAACGCCGCTGTCGCTCCGGATCTCAACAAGCGCATCGGCTTTACGCCGGAAGAGATCAGTAAGCTGGTCAATCTCGATTACGGCTACATGACCGAGAACGACGTTCCGCTCAAGGAATGGTGGGATAAGGAGCTCAAGGGCTGACACGTTCGTTCCGCGTGGTGGCGGGCGATGTCGCCATCACGCTCGATGCAGACGGATCAACTATTTTCGGTAGTGATGGCACAGGCAGCGGTCGAATCGACACCCGTCGAAAATGCGAGATCGCGCGCCGGGCGTGATTGGTTGTCGGCAGGTTCGCTGATCGGCCCAGCGACGATTATTGTCGTTGTCGGACTGCTGGCGCCGATCGCCATGCTGTTTCGCTACAGTCTCAATCAGTTTCATCCGCGACGGATGATGGTTGAGGCTGTCACCATCGAGAATTACATCAAGTTCTTCAGTGATCCGTATTACACGAACGTGTTCTTCACGACCTTGCGGGTGTCGCTGGTTTGTACGGTGATCTGCCTCGTGCTCGGTTTTCCGCTCGCTTACGTTCTCGCGCGGACGCAATCGCGATACAAAAATCTCCTGATCATGCTGGTTGTGCTGCCGCTGTTCGTTGGCAATGCGGTGCGTGCTGCGGGTTGGATGACGCTGCTTGGCAGCAAGGGCTTCCTGAATTCGAGCCTTATCGGACTGGGTATCATCAGCGAGCCCTTGCAGATCATGTATACGGAGCTCGCCGTCGTCATCGGCATCATTGCCGTCAATCTGCCGTTCATGGTGCTGACGCTGCAGAGCGTGATCGAAGGCATCGACCGCTCCGTCGAGGAAGCGGCGTTCAGTATGGGCGCTACGCCAGCAACCATGTTCTGGCGTGTGCTATGGCCACTCGCCCTGCCCGGCATCATTGCGGGAACGATCCTGACTTTCATTCTCGGAATGAATGCTTACGCGACGCCGGTTCTGTTGGGCGGACCGGAGTTCAAGATGATGGGGCCGCTCGTTTTCGGCTTGTTCCAGCTCAACAACTGGCCGTTCGGCGCGGCGGTGTCGTTCATTCTGATGACGACAACGCTGATTTTGACAGCGTCGGCAAATCTCCTCATGCAGCGGCGCTATCGCCGCTGACGCAGGCCTCGAACAATCGCCGGAGCGCGTCGGCATCGAAGCTGCCGCGGCGACCGATGGCGACAAGCAGGCTGGAGGTCGGAGCCGGTTGCGGCTCATGCGTCAGCGTGGTGCGACGCCCGACGAGATGGAAGACGCCGCGGCCGTCCGGTTGATCTGCGAACCGCAGAATACCCTTCGCACGAAGCAGCGTTGGCGGGAGCTGGCGTATGGCGTTCTTGAATTTCGCGCGATCCAGCGGTACCGGGCTCTGCCATGACCAGCTTTCGAACTCCTCGCCATGATCGTGATGATGGTTTTCGTCGTGGCCTTGCTCATGGTGATGATCGTGTGCGTGATGCTGGGCTGAAGGTCTCAGGCGCGCCATATCGAGGGCCGCGCCCGGGTTTGCCACGCCGGAGAACAGAATGTCGCGCGGGACGTCCGCAAATCGGGTGTGCAGAATCCGGATATTGGCGATCGGGCCTTGTAACGTGGTTTCGGCGGCGGTGATGTCGTTGGCGTCTGCGATATCGCACTTGTTCAGAAACACGATATCGGCGCATGACGCTTGATCGATGGCAAGCTCGGTCGCGGCAAAGTCGAGTTCGAGAAATCCGGTGGCGTCGACCAGGCAGAAGATGGACTCGAGCTTGACGCGAGCGGCGATCTTGTCATCGCGCAAAGCATCGACGATGGCCAGCGGCCGTGAGACGCCGCTCGTTTCGATGATGATGTGATCCGGCGCGGGTGTGTTGGCGAGCAGCCGTTCGGCGGCTTCGACG
>JAEYYQ010000392.1 GCA_023428365.1 Pseudomonadota bacterium
CACGCGCGGGCCAGTCACGCGCCATCAGCTGCTCCTTCGCCTCGGCCGGAGACGGCGCGCGACGGATCAGGTTGATGACTTCATCGATGTTGGCGACGGCGATGGCGAGACCCACCAACACGTGAGCACGATCGCGCGCCTTGTTGAGCAGGTACTTCGTGCGGCGGCTGACGACTTCCTCGCGGAAGGCGGTGAACGCGGTAATCAGGTCGCGCAGGTTCAGCTGTTCCGGCCGGCCCCCGTTCAGCGCCAGCATGTTGGCGCCAAATGAGGTCTGGAGGTCGGAATAGCGCCACAACTGGTTGAGAATGACGTCAGCAACGGCGTCGCGCTTGAGCTCGATGACGATGCGCATGCCGTCACGATTGGATTCGTCCCAGATGTCTGAGATCCCCTCGATCCGCTTCTCGCGCACGAGATCGGCGATGCGCTCGATCAGGTCGCGCTTGTTCACCTGATAGGGAATGGCGGTGACGATGAGCGCTTCGCGGTCCTTGCGGATTTCCTCCACGGCGACCCGGGCGCGCATGATGATTGAGCCGCGGCCTTTGTGGTACGCAGCGAGCGCGCCAGCTCGGCCGAGGATCAGGCCGCCGGTCGGGAAGTCAGGGCCCTGGACAATCTGGCAAAGGGCGTCGAGGCTGATCTCAGGATCATCGAGCAGCGCAAGGCAGGCGTCGATGACTTCGCCGAGATTATGCGGCGGGATATTCGTCGCCATGCCGACGGCGATGCCGCCGGCGCCGTTGACGAGCAGGTTCGGATACTTCGCCGGCATAACTGTCGGCTCGAGTTCATTGCCGTCGTAATTCTCCTGAAAATTGACGGTTTCCTTGTCGAGATCGTCGAGTAGATGCTCACTGATCTTCGCAAGGCGGCACTCGGTGTAACGCATGGCCGCTGGCGGGTCGCCGTCGATCGAGCCGAAGTTGCCCTGACCGTCGATCAGCGTCACACCCATGGAGAAATCCTGGGCCATACGCACAAGCGCGTCATAGACGGCGCTATCGCCGTGAGGATGATACTTACCGATAACGTCGCCGACGACGCGGGCGGATTTCTTGTAAGGCTTGCTGTGCTCCATCCCGAGTTCGTGCATCCCGTACAGAATGCGCCGATGCACGGGCTTCAGGCCGTCACGGACGTCGGGCAGAGCGCGGCTCACGATCACGCTCATGGCGTAGTCGAGATATGAGCGCTTCATCTCGTCTACGACGGAGATCGGGCGGATATCGTTAGGCTCACCGCCGCCGGGAACCGTCTTCTCGTCGTTGTCGGCCAAAGGGAGCACCTTTCCACGCGAAAACGCACGCCCTGTCATGGCGTGCGTTTCAGAGGATTTCGAGTGCGTGGATTATATTCACATGACGTGAACTTCTCAACGCGCAGAGCGCTTAAAAAGCGTCTCTTTTCCCCAGCTTGGGCCTGATTTATCGGGGTTTTTGGCAGCCAGCGTCACCGCGCCGCTGCCGACGTAGCGAGAGAGGCTAGGTTTGTCGCAATTCGGGCCGAGATAGGCTATCAGTCTGCCGCAAATTCAGCCCGCGAAATGGAGAGCGGACCCGTGACTACAGGCACATCGACTGGGGTCATTAAGCTGGCGCTCGGCTGCAATGCACTGCTTGCCGCCGGGATGTTGGGAGCTGCAACCTGGACCGGGTCGTCCACCATGCTGGTTCTGGCCGTTCAGTTCATCGCCGCTGCCGGATGCCAGTCGCTACTGCTCTACGGCCTGCGTCATTCCGCGAATGCAGAGCGCGATGATCGGCGACAGAGCCGGGAGCTGCACTTCTGGAATTCGGTGGTCGCAATCCTGCTCTATGCGCTGGTCGCCGGTGTCGCGCTCAACGAGGGCCTGAACCGCTTGGCGGCCCCTAAGTCGCTGACTGATGGCACAGTGAATTTCGCGGTACTCGGCGTGGCGATCCTGCTTATCGGGTACATGGCCTGGAACATTCTTCAGGCTACGGGAATTCAGGAAATCCCCGAGAATTCGACAGACGCGATACGGACCGTCGCCAATCCTGTTTTGGGTCTCTTGCTGATCCAGAGTTTTGGCGCAGTCGCCAGCCTACTGACCGGACTGGCCGGAATCAGCATCGCCGTCATCGACGAAACCCAGGTCGCCGATAGCCTGGCTGCGTTCACGATCGGATTGGTTTTGGCCGCAATCGCGGTTCTGGCTGCGATCCAGGTCAGGAGTATTCTGACAGACAGGGCAGGCGCGGTTCTTGTGGAGCAGAAAGCCGCGTCCACACCCGAGCCCGTGCAACCCGCAACAGTTTCGGCAATAGAACCGCCAAGCCCGCGAGTGCAGGCACCACAGCCGCCGCGCAAGAACTACCCGCCGCCCCGCAAAAAGGGCGGCGGCAAGCATCGCCGCTGAGTCTTAGCCGCGGGTATCGATAGCGGTGTAGTCCCGCTTGGTAGCGCCGATGTAGAGCTGGCGCGGGCGGCCGATCTTCTGCTCCGGATCCTCGATCATTTCCTTCCACTGCGCGATCCAGCCGACAGTGCGAGCCACGGCGAACAGCACGGTGAACATGGACGTCGGGAAGCCGAGCGCCTTGAGGGTGATGC
>JAEYYQ010000636.1 GCA_023428365.1 Pseudomonadota bacterium
GAGGCGACGATCACTGGCCTGCTATTGCCGGAGGATTACCGGCCCTCCGACGATGAGCCTTTCATGAATGAGCGGCAGCGCGCTTACTTCAAGCGTAAGTTGCTCCTATGGAAGGAAGAAATTGTGCTGCAGACTCGCGAGACGCTGCAGGGCCTGCACACCGATTCAACACAGCATGCCGATCTGGCTGATCGCGCGACATCGGAAACTGATCGCGCGCTGGAACTGAGAGCCCGCGACAGGCACCGCAAGCTGATCGCCAAGATCGATGCTGCGATCGCTCGTATCGAGGACGGCACTTACGGCTACTGCGAAGAGACGGGCGAGCCGATCGGTTTGCGCCGCCTGGACGCAAGGCCGATTGCCACGCTGAGCCTCGAAGCGCAGGAGCGCCACGAGCGCCGCGAGCGGGTTTACCGCGAGGACTGACCAGCGGCGCATTTGTGACGTCGGCTTCGCGTTTCCCCTGTGCCGAACTGGGATAGAGGTTAACGGGTCGATAACCGTTGATGCGTACACCCTTAGAGCGTGTTGTACACCTCTGCCCGGGAGACGCCTGTGAGCCGTCGCGCCATTACGCCTTTGTGCGTCGTTATCGGTCTCGCCTGCGTGTCAACGACCGGCATTGCAGCAGCGGAAGCGGCCGGACTCGGACATCCCAAAGCAAAGGTTGCTGAACTGGCGGCGAAGCCAACGGCCTGTGACGTCGTTGTCGTGCCGACGCCGCAACACCAGTACGAGACCGTTTGCCCGATTTCAGCGGTTCGCAGCGCTCTGAATTTGTCGGAGTTTGCCGCGTCTGATTTCGGCGATAGCGACGACGTCCAGCGCTAAGCGAACGCTATCAGCCACTCGCCTCCAGATCCTTCTCGCGGCGCCGCGCTTCCATCGCCGCGGCCAGCGCACTTTTGACGCCGTCCAGATCCCGAAGATGAACATCCTGCTGCGCGTAGGGCATTTCGATCCTGGCTTCGCGGAAAGCGGTGTTGATGGCGATGCGTAACTCGTTCTGGACTGCGCCGCGCTGACCGACATCCGCGACGAATGCCACCAATGAGAACATCATGCTGTTGGGCCCGAAGTCATCAAAGCCAACTCCGGGAGCTGGCAGTCTCAGGATCGAGGTAGATTTGTCCGCGACCTCCTGAAGGATACGCATGACTTGCTCGGGATCGGCCTTGTACGACGCTCCAACCTTGATGAGGACGCGTCCCATGGCATTGCGGTGGGTGAGGTTGATCACTTCGCCGGTGATGAGTTGCGAATTGGGGACGATGACGCTGGCGCGGTCGAACGTCTCGATCTCGGTGGCGCGAACGTTGATCCGCCGGACGAAACCCTCCCGGCCGTTGACGATAATCCAGTCGCCGACCTTAACAGGACGCTCGACGAGCAGAATGATACCCGACACGAAGTTGTTGAAGATGGCCTGCAGGCCGAAGCCGATACCAACTGACAGAGCACCGGCGACGATCGCAAGGTGTGTGAAGTCGAGGCCCGCGTAAGACAGCGCTGCCAACCCCGCGATGCCGATACCCGCGTAACCGATACCAAGCAGCACGGAATGCGAGATCGCACTGTCGACGCGTGCCGGTTGCAAAATTGACCGGTCGAGCCAGCGCTGGACAATACGCGTGAGAGAGACGACAGCGATAAACAGACCGACGGCCAGCAGAATGCGGACCAACGACACACGGAACTGGCCAACTTCAAAGCCGAACATTCCGAGCTTGAGCCAGTCCAGAATATCGTCTTTCGCAAATCCCCATGTCAGGAGCAAAATCGGTACGACCGCGACGATGAGAGCCGTGTCGAACAGTGCCACCAGGAGCTTCGAGAAATAGCTGGTTCTCTCGCGATCGAGGCCCAACCGATTTTCCAGAACGAGCCCGCGATCACTGCCTGCCATCTGCTCAGCAACACTACGAAAGGACAGATGCGCCAATATCAGCAGGATCACTGCCGAGCCGACCAGCGTGACCTGTGCCGCGATGAAGCGGCCGAGCGAAACAAAACCCAGCAAGGTCGTCACGACGATAGCGGTTGCCGAGATGATGAGCGGCAGCTTCAGCCAGAGCGGCGCAAGGGCATCGGGCGGTCGGGTATCGTCGGACTGTGGGGCTTTCAACGGTGTGGCGACAAATCCGGCCAGCAGGAGCGAAAATACAAGGCTGGCAACGGATGCCTGGGCGACGCCAATTTCAAACGGCAAAAACAGAGCGCGAGACGTGATTGTCAGTGCAAAATCGACGGCAAACAGCGCAGCGAAGCCGTTGGCGAGGGAGTACAGCTTCGGCGCGCTGCTCTCGGGTATCTCGAGAAGCCGGTGGCTTGACGGGCACGGGATGAGGATCGCGGCGGCGAACGATGAGATGGCGACGTAGAACAGCACCGCCATGAGAAGCGTTTCCACCAGCGTGCCGAATGGAAACGTCAACAGATCAAGCCAGACCAGTCCGGCATAAACGATCGAGGCAGCGGTTGCCACGGGAAGCGCGTGAGCAAGGAATGTCACGCCCGCGGAACGGGTGCGCCTGAAGAACGGCGATGGCTTTCCCGCCGCCATCTGACGCCTGGAAGCGAGGCGCGACAGGAAGCGATGGATCAGGACGTAAGTCGCTCCGCCGAGTGCCAGCAGACCTAGAATTTCAAGAACGTAGACTTTCGCATCGTCCCACCAGCCGGTCGCAATCCGACTGATCTGGCGTGCGGCCCGCGGCACTTCATGGCTCAATTGCTGCCACGCTGTCTTGGACAGCAGACTTGGTGAGTGGCGAAGCAGGTCGCGGGCGAAGTGCGCCTGCCTGAGATTCTGGACCCGGCCGATAAGTTGGCGAGCGCGCACCTGCGTGAGTTCGGCAGTCTTGACCGCTCCCTCCATTTCGGTCAGCGCAGCGGACAATCTTGCACGCTCAGCGGCCACACCGGGCGCTTCCGATGCTTTGTCCTGCGGAGAGGGGCCGAGCTTTTCGAGCTGGGCTCTGACGGCGGCGATCGGATCCCGTAGTGCCGCGGCGACTTCTATGGCCTTGGATTCGATCCGTTCAGCTTCAACGCGCTGGTCAGCAAGGCCGCTCTCGCGTTCTTTCACGCGCTCGACAGCCTTTTCGGCATTGTCGATGGCCGTCGCGAGTTGTGGAATCTCCTGAGCCAGCTTTTCGGGAAAAATAGGCGACTGGGATTGTGCTGGTGCGGGCTGTTGAGGAGGCGGTGCTTGCGCAGCCGGCGGCTCCGGCGCCGGTCGCTGTTCCGGTGCTGGCTGGAGGGTGCTCTCGGGCTGCGCCTGCTGTGCTTCAGGAGGTGGCGGGCTGGCGTTTTGGCCGACCGCGGTCTGCGAAATCAGGAGCAAAGATACCGAGAAGCCCGCAACAACAGTGGCGAGCCGGGACAGTCGCGACAATCCGAAAAACATACTCCCTCCCGCCTTACACAGCCTGGGGTGGCTGTCGGACGTTCAGTTTACGCGGCCGAAAATGAGTGAGCGTCTGGCGGACCGCTGAACTTGAAACTCCACGTCTCGTTCAATTCTCGCCCACGGCTTTGGGAAGGGGCAAGGGTGCGTGCTGATAGATCGCGGTGTTGGCTTCGCTGGCATCGCTGTTTTGAGGTGACGCTTCCGGCTTGCTTTGCCGGGGAGGGTTGATGCCGGTCTCGATGACCACGTCGACCGGGCCGCCGGTCATGATCAGGTGTTCAATGCCATCGCGCCGGATCAGCAACAGCTTACGCCGCCCGTCGACGTTGGCTTGATCGGTTACCTCAAGGCGCTTTGGGGGGCGAGGAGAGAAGAAATTTCCCGACAGTGCCTCCTTGAAGGCGGAGCTGGTCGAGCCGGTCGTCAAATACCCGCGCAGCAACAATCCGCCCGCGACCAGCAGACCCGCGATGAACACCACAAACAGCAGCCATGAAAGAATTTCCATGATGATCCCACGCGAGCCAATACTCGCGCTCCTCTAGATCCCAGTCGCGAGGGGTGCACCCGTCATGTGGCGCTGCGAGGGCAACCTCTAAGCGCAGTCCCCGACTCAGCCGCACAGAATTGTCGCGGCTGACGTATAGCCTGCTTCGCGCTCCAGATTAACCCTTGTTGAGTCAGCAACTCACGATATCCCCGGCTCAGAAACGCGAGATCGAAACGTTCGGCAACGCAATTTTTACCCAGATGACCGAAACCTTTCAGGGAAGGCGGCCCATTTGGGCGGGAAGCACTGCATGGCGCGAGGTTGTTCTTCACCGAGCGCTCGATGTGGACGAGTTGTGAGTAACAGTATGCTGTTGATGGCCGGACGCGTTGACCGTTCGCAGAATCAGCTAATTTGCCCCGCTATGCGGGA